>JAIESJ010000226.1 GCA_019746155.1 Burkholderiales bacterium | reverse complement strand
CGGCCACACGCAGCACCTCGTTCGCAACCAGCAGCTTGACTTGCTCGAAGCGCTGGCCCTCGATCTTGGTCCTCAACGGTATTGTCAGCAAGCCGAGGAAGTCGAACACAAATGTGCGCTCGATCTTGATGTCGTCTCCTGCGTGCGTGCGCCTGAAGGAAAATCCCGGATTGCGAAGTCTGCCCGCCTGCACCAGGTCCGCTTCGGCAATCCCGAGTTCGGCGTAGGTAGCCTGTAACCCTCGATTGTTAAGTAGCGCGATCTGCACGGCATCGTTTACCGAAAGCGGAGATGCCAGGAGCTTTTTTACACTGGCCTGGATGCTGTCCGCGTTGGATTCCGAACGATTCCACTTGACTTCCTTGTTGATGCGATCTTTCGCGATACCCTCGACTGCGTCAAAGCCGCCGTCTTGAGAAAATGTGGCGCAGCCCCCGAGAAACAGTATGCCAAGCGCGGCAATTAAAGCCTTGCTTCTGGTAGCTCCCGGGAATCGAATAATGTTCATGCTTCTTCTCCTTTATTTCGGGCTCATGCTGTGGCCAGACATGCCACCCATGCCGTCCATGCTGTGATCAGGCATCGGCTTCTGGAAGCCGGAGATGACGTGCCCCGACGCCGTCTTCTCGAGGAAAAAATTCACTTTATCCCCTTCCTTTACCTGGTTTGCGATTGATGCGTCTTTGAGGCGAAAGAACATGGTCATCTTCGGCCAGCCTAATGCCTCGATCGGCTCATGAGCGATCTTGACTTTGTTGTTCGCTTTGTCGATCTGCCGTATTACGCCGGATCCGACAATTGAGTTAGCGGAAACATCAGCCGTTTTCCCCGTTGCGCCACTTGGTCTCGCCGGTAATTTTTCTTGCATGACGACGCTGGCGGGAAAGGAAGATGTCCTGGCGGTGTTCGGCGCCTCCGTTGGCGTGCTGCCCGAAGCGAGCCTCGCTGGTCCCGCCACTTCGTCATGCAATTCCCTCCACGGTGCCGGTTTCTGTTCTTGGAAAGGCTGGTAATCGGCAAATGCCGATTGGCGCATCATATTCGGCGCCGGTTCAGAAGGGTCCATCGGGTTGGGACGGCCGGTTTGCTGTGCTCCTGCCGTAAACGGCGCAAGCGCTGCTAGACAGAGCGTCACATATGCTGCCTTGAGCGGTAAAGTTCTAATCATAAAAATCCTTGTTTTTCAGAAACATAAGCAAAGCACGGTGGATGTCGCACGGACTGGTACGGCTTAGCCACACACTAACAGACCCCGAGCGTTAAGTAGAGGGGCCATACAATCAAGTGGAGTATTTGTCGGGATCGAACCTGCTAGGAACTGTGGCGTTCCCGACTACTCCGCAGGGCAGGGTTCGGTTCCGGACCGGAATTATTGGGGCTATCGAGGGGGGCGCTGCGGCCGTTCGGGGAAGAACAGGCTTGAAAGAATGAAGACTGCGGGTTCGAAGACGGACAGATTGCTGACAAAGACCGCTACCGTGACGCTCGGTATGGCGGAAGACACTTGATGGCAGGACAAGTGCCCGGCGTGGCTTTTGCTGCTGTCGTTGCTGCTGCTATCGTCGTGATCATGAGGGGTGACGTTGTCGCCACCCACATCGTGGTGATGGCCGGAAACCATTTGTTCAGCGGCAGACGGAGGCGAGCACAACAGATGCGATAGCGATGCGGCAACACCTTGCAAGGGCATTACCAGCAGCAACGCAAGAATCAGTATTTTTCTACTGAATATGGACACAGTCCAGATTATAGAGTAAAGCAAGTTTTCTTTGCAACACCTTGTCGGAAGCGAGTATTTCGCCGAGATCAGATAGCCCATAGTGGCAGCGAGTCGCACTTTGACTGCGGCGAAGCCGAACGTGTCACCGAACCTTGCCGAACCTAATATAAGCGCGGGTCGGCACTGCAAAATACCATAGTCATGGCTCGCATGCCGGAATCCGCAATAGAGCTATGACTGATGGTAATTTTGTTTGCTTCCGGTCGTTTTTCTTGGACATATGCGCCGTCGTGGGTTGCGTGTCTACGGGCGCGATTTTTGCGGCAGTATCGAAGCAATAACGACCCGGAGAGCGGACGACATCGTGCGACTGCTATTCTCCTTCTTGATCATTAGGCCCGACATACACCTGCACACCCTGTACATTGATATCCTTGGGTGCTATTTCCTGCAAATTGAAGACAGGCGTGCCGAGTGTGTCAAACTTCCAGGCAAAAGCCTTTCCGCCGACTTTGATCAGCACCGTTTCCCCGCGCGTGACGTTCACGTACTTAGCGCCCGGGCGGAGTTCGATTTGGCGATCCGCCCATTGGGCCGACATAGCGCTACCCAAGTGCTGCCCTTTGATCGTGCTCTTGAATGGACTATCAGACGCCACCCCGGGACGATTTCCCGAGCTGTAGCCATCTTGGGCGTCGCCTTCGGCGAACGCGCTGGTTCCGAGAGCGGCAGAAAGAGCACCCGCGGTCAGTAGAACAGAAAATTTGCGCAACATAATGTATCTCCTTCATGGTTAAAGTAGACTCGCCGTTCATGGCGAGCGATCGAACATTCGATCGTGGAGACACTTTAATGAAATCCCCCTTACGGGAGCCTGACTCCCGAATTACATTTATGTAATCCACAGCGGTGCCGTGTTACGGCAGAATAATACGGCTGAGAAAAGGGATCGATATGCGGATTTTGGTGGTGGAAGACGAGCCCAAGACCGGAGATTACTTAAGAAAGGGATTGAGCGAGTCAGGTTTCATAGTAGACCTGGCCCGCACAGGCCCGGACGGCCAGCATATGGCAACCTCCGGAGAATACGACCTCATCGTATTAGATGTGATGCTCCCGGGCATCGATGGTTGGCAAATCATGCAAGAAATCCGAAAAATTAAAGATGTTCCGGTGTTATTCCTGACAGCGAGAGATGTAATAGAGGACCGCGTCAAAGGGTTAGAACTGGGCGCGGACGATTATCTTGCCAAGCCATTTGCATTTGCGGAATTGCTGGCTCGCGTTCGTGCGCTTTTACGGCGAGGCCCACGTCGTGAGCAAGAGTTCATCCAGATCGCCGACCTGGAGATTGACGTGCTCAAGCGCCGAGTGACTCGGGGTGGTAAGCGCATTGATCTTACCGCCAAGGAATTCTCCCTGCTGCATTTATTGGCCGCTCGTCAGGGCGAGGTGCTATCACGCTCGCTCATCGCGTCACAGGTGTGGGATATGAACTTTGACAGCGATACGAATGTTGTCGATGTCGCTATCCGCCGGCTCCGCGCCAAGGTGGATGACCCGTTTCCGCACAAACTTGTCCACACCGTACGCGGCATGGGGTATGTGATAGAGGAGCGTGGATGAGCCCGGTGCGGAATATGCCGTTAGCTACGCGACTTGGGCTGCTTTTTGCCGCGGTGACCGCGTTGGTTTTTAGCATCGCCGGCGCCCATCTATATCAGTCGCTATCTCAGCAATTACAGTGGCGGGACGACATGACATTATTGAGCACCATCGATTTATTGCGGCATCAATTAGAAGAGTCCAGTGGTATCGAAGCAGTTCGCGCGGATCCTCACAGGCTGCTGGATGTCGTCCTCGGGCAAAGAGGTTTGTTGTTGGCGCTAAAGGATTCTAAGGGAGAACTGCTTGCGGCAAGCGCATCGGATGCCATGCAACTATATGCAGATACTTCCGTCGTCGCCGACCGCACGCCAGACGCTACTGCAATACGCGATTGGTATGGAAGCGGCGGAAAGCGTGGGCGTATGATTGCTGCTTGGGGGCAAATCGGCCAGAAGCCTGATGACCACGTTTTGCTTATTGTGGCGCGCGAAGACCTGGATCGTGCCGCGATACTCAAGGCGTACCGCGAGGATTTGCTGTGGACAGTGCTGGCGGGCGCGCTTGCAGCCGCACTCCTCGGTTACGCCATTGCGCGGCGTGGATTACAACCGGTGCAGACGGTGGCGCGAACGGCCGGGGAGATTACCGCGAACCAGCTCGGCGAGCGTCTGCGGATTGAGGACGCGCCGGCTGAGCTTGAGGACATGGTACGCGCCTTCAACCGCATGCTCGATCGTCTCGAAGACTCGTTTCGGCGGCTCACGCAATTTTCCTCGGATATCGCCCATGACCTGCGTACGCCGATCAGCAACCTGATGATTGAGACGCAGGTGGTGCTCACACAGCGACGCTCGATCCCGGAGTATGAAGCGCTGCTCGCTTCAAATATCGAAGAATACGAGCGGTTGACAAGAATGATAGAGAATATGCTGTTCCTTGCGCGCGCGGATAATGCTCAAGTCATGTTGCGCAAGGATACTATATCCAGCGACGTGGAATTGAAGCGCATAGCCGAATATTTTGAGGGCATGGCTGAAGAAGCCGGTATAGTGTTAAATGTTGACGCTGACGGGAATTTGATTGCTGATGCCGTGCTGTTCCGGCGTGCCGTAAGCAACCTCGTGGCTAACGCAATCCGTCACACAGCACCTGGGGAGCGCGTCACCATTCGTGGATATCCGCTTGGAAACGATGAATTCGTGATCGAAGTAAGCAACCCCGGCAGTGGTATTTCTCCAGAGCATTTGCCAAGAATTTTCGATCGATTCTACCGGGTCGATATCTCGCGAGGCGAGTCGCAATCCTCGTCTGGTCTCGGGCTTGCCATCGTAAAATCCATCGCGACTCTACATGGTGGGAGGGTTGCGGTTGAAAGCGTTCCCAATGAGCTCACGACCTTTAGCTTGATCTTGCCGCAGGCTCGACCGGCTTGATTTCAGTCCCGGGGTCGATGCTGCTAAGCGATCTGCAATAAATTCAACTGGCTGAACCCATTCGGTGAAAATGGGTCCGGTGGGTCGAGGCTAAGTAGTTGATGCAGTGGGGTTGTTTCGAACATGGTCAGACTCAGGATCTGTAGGGTTTCATAGATCGAATTCCATGATGTAGAAGGCGCCGGGCTCGGGCAACACTTCGTCCAGGATATTGACGCCATGAAGCTTGCCATCGGAGATGTGGATGAAACTCGGGAGGTTGCCGGTCGAGCAGGGTATGCAACTTGATCGCTGCCTTGGTGGTGCGGAATGGCGCCCAAGGAAACAGCGTCAAGCACAAATCGATGGTCGTGGCATCCAGTGCGTAGACGGTTTCCTTCAGATCCACGCCGAAGGCCTCGTTGGCGTAGAGCCGACGGGCGATTCTGATCAGATGCTGCGCGAACTCCGCATAGATTCGCCAGTCGCGCGCTTCGTCGGCATCGGCGAGCATGCACGGATGGCGCGGGCTTACCTCGCGCGCAATTCATTGATCTGGATCAAATCCCGGACGCGGACGGATTGTTGGCGCCGCGTCGTTGGGATAATATGAATATATGATCGCGAAACGATGGTCCCGTGTAGCGGTGTGGATCGCGCTGTTAGCTCTAGGGTTCACCCAAATGGTGTCGGCAGCGCAGCCGTGCATGCAGCCGGTAATGACCGTTTCCGATGCCTTCGTCACTGCTTCCGAGGACAGTTGTCACCACTCGGATTCCGCCAATGCCGGTCTATGCCTGAAACAGTGCATCGGGGGCGACCGGCTCTCCTCCACTATCTTGCCGGTCGTGGCGCCCCCGCCGATGATGCCGGTGCTCATACTGCCGTTACCAACCGATGGGGCACGCTCAAGGGTGGTGGCCGCGGCGCGGGCGGGCCTCGTTGTCGATCCGCCCATTCCAATCCGCTTCTGCAGTTTTCTGATTTGATCCCCCCCCGCGTGCGGTAGCGCGCCGCGGTCGGGGCTGTACGTCTTTCTTTGCGGAGGTATGTTATGTCGTTAGTACAGTTCGGGACGTTCCCGAAGTGGTGTCAACTGCGTGGAGCGCGCATGCTCCTCGGACGTTATCTACAAGCCGTGCTTTGGTCTATGGCTGTCGGGCTGCCGGCGTCGGCGGCCGAGCCGGTATTGCCGGGCCAATCATTACCGGCGGTTCACAGCGCTACTCCGCTCAACAAGCTGGTGGCCGAAGCGCTGCAGAACAATCCCGAGATCCAGGCAGCCCGCAAGGAAAGGGAGGCGGCACAGCACAGAGTTGCGCCGGCGGGCGCGCTCGACGATCCGATGCTTGAGGCCGGGTTCATCAACGTGCCGACCAACTCGCTGCGATTTGACCGCGAAGACATGACGATGAAGATGATCGGCCTGTCCCAACGGCTTCCATATCCTGGCAAACGCGGTCTGCGCCAGGATGTAGCCACCAGGGACGCGGAATCGGTCGGTTACGGCTACCAGGAAACCGTTAATCGCGTCGCGCGCGACATCAAGACCGCCTATTTCGATCTGGGCCTCACGATCGAGATGACCAAGCTGGTCGAGAAAAACAAGCGGATCCTCGAGCAGTTTCTGCAGATTGCCGAGGGGCGCTACTCGGCGGGACAGGGAACCCAGGCCGACGTGCTCAAGGCGCAGACGCAGTTGTCCAAAATGACGGACGAACTGATTAAGCTCGCGCGCGAACGGCTGACGATCGAAGCAGAACTCAATCGCATGCTTGGCCGCAGCGCCAATGTTGCTGCACCGGTACCGGAGCCGCCGCAATTGCGCGAGGAAATCCTGAACCTGGATTCGCTACGTGAGATCGCCCTGACGCGGCGCCCGCAATTGCTCGCGTTGCAAAGTATCGTTTCGCGCAACGAAAAAGCGCTGGACCTGGCGCGCAAGGATTACTACCCCGATTTCGATGTGCGCTTGTCGTACGGCCAGCGCGACAACATGCCGGACGGTACCAGGCGCTCCGATATGGTGAGCCTGACCGTAGCGATCAACCTGCCGGTATGGCGCGACAACAAGCTCGCGCCGCGCGTGGCGGAGTCCCTGGCGATGCGCGATCAGGCTCTGGGCATGTATCAGGCGCAGCGCAATGAGGTGGACGCCAAACTGCGCCAGCAGGCCGCGGCGGCCGAGCAAAACCTGAAATCGGCACGGCTGTACCAAACCGCCGTTCTACCGCAGGCCCGGCTTACGGTTGAATCGGCACTCGCCGCATACAGGGTCAATCGGGTTGATTTCCTGACGCTGCTCGACAGCCAGATGACGGTGTTCAACCACGAAATCAGCCTTGTGACAGCCCTCGCCAGCTACAACAAGGCGCTGGCGGAAATCGACCTGCTCACCGGCAAATCACCCGATTAACTCGAATGCATATGTCAGCGGAGCCTCCTGTGAAATCCATCGTTAAACTGATAATTGTTGTGACCCTGGTCGCGGCCGCCCTTGCCGCAGGGTATTGGTGGGGTCGCGCCAAACCCGCGCCCTCTGCAGTGAGCACGCAGGGCACGGCCGCGCCCGAGCGCAAGATTCTCTATTACCGTAACCCGATGGGTCTGCCCGACACGTCGCCCGTGCCGAAGAAGGACCCGATGGGAATGGACTATGTGCCTGTCTACGAGGGAGAAGAGCCGGCCGCCAGCGGCCCCGTGGTGAAGATCAATCCCGACAAGGTGCAGAAGCTCGGCGTGCGCACTGAAACCGTGGAACTGCGTGAGCTCACTCGCACCGTACAAGCCGTGGCAACGATCCAGGCGAACGAGCGCCAGTTGCATACCGTCTCGCCCAGGTTCGAGGGCTGGATCCACAAGCTCTACGTGAATACGACCGGCCAGTTGGTGCGCCGGGGCGAGCCGCTGCTCGAGGTCTACAGCCCCGATCTCGTGACCGCACAGCAGGAATACCTGATTGCCTGGAAAGGCGTGCAGGCCGTGAAAGGCGCAAGTCCCGAGGTCGAGGCGAGCATGCGCACGCTCGTCGACAGCGCGCTGCAGCGGTTGCGTAACTGGGATATCTCGGATGCGGAACTGCAGCGGCTGCAGCAAGAGGGCAAGGTGCGGCAATACCTCACATTGCGTGCGCAAGCAAACGGCGTGGTGATGGAGAAACGCGCCATCGCGGGCATGCGGTTCATGCCGGGCGAAATGCTCTACCAGATCGCGGACCTGTCTTCGGTGTGGCTGCTGGCGGACGTGTTCGAGCAGGATCTTGGATTAGTGCGCCAGGGGCAATCGGTAAAAATCAGGGTTGACGCTTATCCGGATAAGATCTTTAACGGCAAAGTGACGTTTATCTACCCCACCGTCATGCCGGAAACCCGCACCGCCAAGGTGCGAATCGAACTGCCCAATCCGGCCGGCCAGCTCAAGCCCGCCATGTACGCGAGGATGGAGATAGCCTCCGGCAAAGACCGCGGCAAGGTATTGGCCGTTCCCGATTCGGCCGTACTCGACACCGGCACGCGGCAACTGGTGCTGGTGGGGCAGGGCGAAGGGGCATTCGAGCCGCGACCGGTGAAGCTGGGAATGCGCGCCGACGACTACATCGAAGTGCTCGACGGGATCAAGGCTGGCGAGAACGTGGTGGTCAGCGCGAATTTTCTGATCGACGCCGAGAGTAACCTCAAAGCGGCCCTCGGCGTCTTCGGCCACAGCGCCCACGGCGCCAAGCCTGGTGAGAAGGAGCAGGTCAAACCCGGCGCGTCTGTCACGGCGCCCGCGCTCGCGAATCACCGCGGCGAAGGCAGCATTGAAGCCGTGGATGCATCCCGCGCAACGGTAACGCTTGCCCACGGTCCGATCGCCAGCCTCAAATGGCCGGCGATGACCATGGGCTTCCGGGTCAAGGACCCGGCGTTGCTCCGGACGCTGAAACCCGGTCAGAAGATCGCGTTCAACATCATCGAGGAGTCGGCCGGCGAGTACGTGATCGTCAGTATCCAACCGGCGGGCGCCACTCCCGCCGCCAGCGGTACTGATTCCGGCCACAAGGGGCACTGACATGCTGAACCGCATCATCGAATGGTCCGTGCGCAACGTGTTCCTGGTGCTCCTCGGCACGTTCTTCCTCGTCGCGGCGGGCATCTACGCGGTGATCAAGACGCCGCTGGACGCGATTCCCGACCTGTCGGACGTGCAGGTCATCATCTACACCGAATACCCGGGCCAGGCGCCCCAAGTGGTGGAAGACCAGATCACCTATCCGTTGAGCACCGCGATGCTCGCGGTGCCGAAATCCAAGGTGGTACGGGGGCTCTCGAGTTTCGGCGCGTCGTTCGTCTATGTCATTTTCGAGGACGGCACCGACATCTACTGGGCCCGCTCCCGCGTGCTCGAATACCTCAACTTTGCCTCCGGGCGCATGCCGCAGGGGGTGAAGCCGTCGCTGGGGCCCGACGCCACCGGCGTGGGTTGGGTATACCAGTACGCCGTTATCGGAGCGCAGAGGACGCTCGCGGAATTGCGCACGATCCAGGACTGGTTCGTGCGCTACCAGCTCACCAAGGCCCAGGGCGTGGCCGAGGTGGCGAGTGTGGGCGGTTTCGTCAAGACCTATCAGATCACAGTCGAACCGCGCAAGCTGCAGGCCTACGGCATACCTCTCATGAAGGTCGTGGAAGTCATCCGGGCCAGCAACCGGGACGTGGGCGGCCGCGTGATCGAGATGGCGGAGACCGAATTCGTGGTGCGTGGCCGCGGCTACCTGCGCGGCATATCAGACATCGAGAATCTCGTGATCAAGGCGGAAAAAGGCACGCCGGTGCTGATCCGGGACGTGGCGCGGGTCGAATTGGCCCCGGACGAACGCCGCGGAATCGCGGAACTGAACGGCGAAGGCGAGGTGGTCGCCGGCATCGCCGTCGCGCGCTACGGTCAAAACGCGCTTGACGTCATCCACAATCTGAAGGCCAAGATCGCGGAGATCTCCAGCGGCCTGCCGGAGGGCGTGTCGCTGCAGGCGGTCTATGACCGCTCGGACCTGATCCATCGCGCCATCGACAATCTGAAACGGACCCTGATCGAGGAAAGCGTCATCGTGGCGCTGGTGTGTATCGTGTTCCTGCTGCATGCGCGCAGCGCGCTGGTGGCCATCATCATGCTGCCGATCGGCATCCTGATCGCGGCCATCGCCATGCACGTGATGGGGCTCAATTCCAATATCATGAGCCTGGGCGGCATCGCGATCGCCATCGGCGCCATGGTGGACGCCGCGATCGTGATGATCGAGAACGCCCACAAGCACCTCGAGGGGCTGAAGCCCGGGCAATCCCGGGTCGAACCGATCATTGCCGCCTGCCGCGAGGTGGGGCCGGCGCTGTTCTTCAGCCTGCTCATCATCACCGTTTCGTTCCTGCCGGTGTTCACCCTGGAAGCCCAGGAAGGCAGGCTGTTCAAGCCGCTCGCTTACACCAAGACCTTCGCCATGGCGGGCGCCGCTTTTCTGTCCATCACCCTGGTTCCGGTGTTGATGCTGCTCTTCATCCGCGGCCATATTCCGCCCGAGCACAAGAACCCCATCGTGCGCTTTATGATCTGGATCTATCGTCCGATCATCGCCTGGGCGATGCACTGGAAAAAACTCGTTCTCGTTGCGGCCGCGGTGGTACTGGGGTTGACCACCTACCCCGCAATGAGACTCGGCAGCGAGTTCATGCCGGTCTTGAACGAGGGAACCTTGTTGTATATGCCGTCCTCGCTGCCTTCGATGTCGGTCACCAAAGCCGGCGAGTTGCTGCAGACCCAGGACAAGATCCTCAAGACGTTTCCCGAAGTGGAGTCGGTGTTCGGCAAGGCGGGCCGCGCGACAACGGCGACCGATCCCGCGCCGCTTGAAATGTTCGAGACGGTGATCAACCTCAAGCCGGAGAGCGAATGGCGCCCGGGCATGACCATCGACAAACTGATTGCCGAGATGGACCAGGCGGTGCAGATGCCCGGCGTCAGCAACGCCTGGACCATGCCGATCAAGGCCCGCATCGACATGCTCTCCACCGGCATCCGCACCCCCATCGGCATCAAGGTGTTCGGCAAGGACCTGGGCGAGATCGAGACGCTCGCCAAAGAGATCGAGAGCGTCGTGAAAACCGTACCCGGCACCACCAGCGCCTACGCCGAGCGCGTCACCGGCGGCTATTATCTGGACATTGTGCCGGACCGCATGGCCCTGGCGCGTTATGGGTTGTCGGTGGGCGATTTGCAGGACGTGATCGGCACCGCCCTGGGTGGCGAGATGGTGACCACGACGGTAGAAGGACTGGAACGGTTCGGCGTCACCGTGCGCTATCCGCGCGAACTGCGCCAGGATCCCCAGGCCATCGCCACCCAGATTCTTGTGCCCATCATGGGCGGGGCGATGATTCCATTGGGACAGGTTGCAAATGTCAGTTTGATCAAGGCCCCTCCCGGTATCCGCACCGAGAACGCGCTGCTGGCGGCGTATATCTTCGTGGACATCCGGGACCGCGACATCGGCGGCTACGTGGCCGACGCGCAGAAGGCGGTGCGCGAGCAGGTCAGGTTCCCACCGGGTTACTACGCCACCTGGAGCGGCCAGTTTGAATACATGGAGCGGGCAAAAGCGAAGCTTGCGGTAGTGGTGCCGCTGACCATACTGATCGTGTTCGTGCTGCTATATCTGAATTTCAGGCGGCTCACGGAAACGCTGATCGTGATGCTCTCGGTGCCCTTCTCGCTGGTGGGCGGAGTGTGGCTCATGTACTGGCTTGACTACAACCTCTCCGTGGCGGTGGCGGTCGGGTTTATCGCATTGGTAGGCGTGGCCGCCGAGACCGGGGTGGTGATGCTGATTTACCTCGACCACGCGTTCTCCGCGGTGACGGCGAAGCGGCACGTAGCGAGGGAGCCGGTCACGGTCGCCGACCTCTACGACGCCGTCATGCAGGGGGCGGTGATGCGGGTGCGGCCGCTGATGATGACGGTGTTTGCCATCATCGCGGGCTTGCTGCCGATCATGTGGGGCAGCGGCACCGGCTCGGAAGTCATGCGCCGTATCGCCGCGCCGATGGTGGGCGGGATGATCTCCGCCACGATTCTCACCCTGATCGTGATTCCGGCGATTTATGCGCTGGTGAAGGAGGTCGGTATCAAGCGCGGGCAGCCAGCTCGGTCAGCCTGATCAGTTTGATGTTTTTTAACCTGGAGAAAAAATGGCAGTGATGATGATTCTGATGGTCGTGTTCCTGGTTGTGGTCGGCCCCAGTGGCCATATGGGCTCGCACGGCGCGAACAATTCGCCAAACCAGGCCTCGCAATCGCATGAGCACGATGCCGCGAAGCCCGGCGCGGAGAAACCTTGACGTGCAAGAAAAGACCGCTGAACCGGGGCACAGGCGCTGTGCCCTGCGATCGACGAAGGCCCGGCGGGATTGAAACCCGGTTGATCTAGCTCAATTTGGATACCTAAATAACCGGAAGAATATTGTCCCAGGGGTTTGAACCCGCAATAGCGGAGCCGAAGACTTGAGCGCTGGATCCAAACGACTCGAAGAAACCTCTTGACCTTGGACTTGGCTCCAAGGTCTAGAGTGGCGCTTGCGGCCGGAAGGCACAGAGGCAGCGTCAAGGAAAAAACGCGGAAATTCGAGATGGCAGCTTCCAGCTCCCGCACCGGCTCGCACCGGCGCACCCGATGAGCCTGCGCGGCGAACCGATCATGGCGGTGAACGCCCAAGAAACGTTTTCGCCTGTCCCCCGGCCGAGCAAATTGCAGTTCAAGATCGGCGGCATGGCGTGCTCGTTCTGCGTGGCGAGCGTCACCCAGGCGCTCGGGCGTATGGACGGGGTTCTCGGTGTGAACGTGAACCTCGCCCACGAAGAAGCCCTGGTGGAATACGACCCGGCGATCGTGACTCCAGGAAAGCTCAAGGAGACGCTGCTCGATCTCGGCTACACCGTGCGCGACCCGAACAAGGTCCGGGCCTACGAAGAGCAGGAAGCCGAACTCCGGCAGCAGCGGCAGAATCTTCTTGTCGCAGCGGGCTTTGCCGCGATATCGCTCGGGGCCATGGCGCTGATGTGGCTTGAGCAGTTGCCGCCCCAAGGGATGGCAACGCTCTACTGGCTCATGCCGGTTCTTGCGCTCTCCACGATGTTCGGTCCCGGTTGGCATATCCTCACCATGGCGTGGGCGAGCCTGCGGCGCGGTATTTTGAACCAGCATGTGCTGCTGGAATTCGGAGCGTTTGCCGGGCTCACCGGCGGTTTCCTCGGCTACGTCTATTCGGCATTTCCGGTTCCCGATTTCTTCGGCGTGTCGGTGTTTGTCACGACTTACCACCTGCTCTCCGGCTATGTGTCGTTGCTGGTCCGGACACGCGCTTCGCAAGCCGTGCGCAAGCTGTTGGCGCTGGTGCCCGCCACCGCGCGCGTGATTCGGGACGGCGCGGAAGAAATCGTTCCGGTAGAGCAAGTCACCCCCGGCGATCTGGTTCGTGTCCGCCCGGGCGAATCGATCCCGGTGGACGGTATGGTGGTCGAGGGCGCATCCGGAGTGGATGAGAGCCTGGTGACCGGCGAGTCGATTCCCGCGGAAAAAACCCAAGGCGATGCGGTAATTGGCGGCTCCATCGTCCAATTCGGCACCCTGGTTGTGCGGGTGACCAAGGTCGGCGAGGAAGGTTTTCTTAGCCAGGTGGCGCGGCAAGTCGAAGAAGCGCGCGCGCTCAAGCCCGGACTACTCGCGCTGGTCGACCGCATCCTCCAGATCTACGTGCCGGCGGTGCTGCTCTTCGCCGCAGCCGCGGTATTCATCTGGACCGCGGGCGCATGGTGGATGAGCGGCGCTGCGGATTGGACGCGCGCGGTCTTTGCGGCGCTGGCGGTGCTGGTGATGGGATATCCGTGCGCCTTGGGAATGGCGACCCCGCTTGCGATGATACGCGGGGGCGGCATGGCCGCCGAGCGCGGGATTCTGATGCGATCGGCGGAAGCGTTTCAGGTCCTGAAAGACATACGAAAAATCATCCTCGACAAGACCGGCACGATCACGCTGGGTAAGCCAGCCGTCTCGGAAGTCGTGGTGATCGAAGGCCACGACGGAAACGAAACGCTACGTTTGGCAGCGGCAGTCGAGAGCGTATCGGAACATCCGCTCGCGCGTGCCGTCGTGGCAGCGGCCGCAGCGGCGCAAATCCGGGTTCCCAATCCTCGGGATTTTCTCGCGGTGCCGGGCCGAGGGGTTGCAGCAACGGTCGAGGGTCGCCGCGTTTGCGTCGGCAGTCCTTCATATGTGAAGTCTCAAGGAATCAGCATCGAATTCATGCAAGAGCGTGAAGCATCGATGCAGGAGGCAGGGTTCACAGTGATCGCGGTCGCGGTCGATGGGCGGTTGGCTGCGTTGATCGCCATCGCCGATCAAATTAAGCCTGACGCCGGAGAGGCCATTGAGGGACTTCGCGCCGCGGGACTGGAACCGGTCATGCTCACTGGCGACAATCACCGCACGGCACGTGCGGTTACAACCCGCCTCGGTATCAAGGAGTTTCGGGCCGAGGTTTTGCCGGAGGACAAGGCCCAAGCCGTGCGGGATCTGCAGCGGCAGGGATATCGCGTGGCCTTCGTCGGCGACGGCATCAACGATGCCCCGGCCCTCATGCAGGCCGACGTCGGCATCGCGATTGGCGCCGGCACGGACATCGCGATCGAATCGGCCGATGTGGTTTTAGTAGGGCATCGCCTGGCCGCGGTGAATGACGCTTTCCAGATCGGCAAAGCATCGTACCGCAAGACCGTCCAGAACCTTGCACTCGCGTTTTCCTTTAATGCAATCGGGATTCCGCTCGCGGTAACGGGTCTCGTCCACCCGGTGTGGGCAATGATTGCCATGGCCGCAAGCGTGACGACGGTACTCACCAACTCGTTCGCCGGGAAATTATTGCCGGCGGCCAAGAGCCGCGACTGGCATGCCAGCGTCACTTACACCATTGCCAACATGCACTGTGAGCATTGCGTCGATTCGATTGCGGAGGCCGTGCTGAAGATGGATGGCATTGAAAATGTAAGCGGTGATCCGGACCGCAAACTTGTCACCGTCACCTACCACGCGGACAAGGCCGACGCCGAACGTATTCGCGCGGCGATCGTAACGCGTGGCTTCGAAGTCAGTGCTAATGGTGTGCCGGCGACAAACGCATGAGTGTGTCAGTCCAAGGAGATTTTCATGTTGCGTAACCTGGTTGTCACCGCGCTGGTGGCATTGATCATCGGGGCATTCGTCCTCGTCGCGAGGCAGCAAACGGGGTTCGTCGTGCCCCCCGTTGACGGATTCATGGAGGGACAGCGCATCCGCTTCATTCATACCGAAGCGTCGGACCCGAAAGTGGCGGATCTTCTGACTGTCATGAAGGGCTCGCCGGTCATCGTTGTGCCCTCACTTGCCAGTGTGCCGAAGGAGGCGCTCGCGAACGTTTACGTTTTCACCAATGGCGTGCCTGGTGACGGCCCCTTCAAGTTCCAGCCCGATGTCTTCGACAACCCCCCGGGCCACGCGGGCTACACGCCGTTACGTGCGCTCAAACTGGTGTCCTGGAAACAACCCCAGCAAGCGCGCGAACTCAAAAGCGCCGCGGAAGTGACACAGGCCCTCGCAAAAGGCGAAATCACCGTGGAACAACCGGGGGTAGTCATCAATATACCGATGATCACTTGGCCGGACGGGCACAGGTAGGGCGGATGATTTATATACGGAGGTTTCTATCATGAAAGTTTTTTGGCAGCGAACAGTGCTTATCCTGGGTCTGGTGTTGATGTCAGTGAGCGCGTTTGCCGCTCAACAGGCCTACAAACTCCGCGTAGATGGACTCGCTTGCCCGTTCTGCGCCTATGGCATCGAAAAGAAACTCAATGCGATAAAGGGCGTCCAGAAGATCGAGGTCGACATCGCCAGCGGTACCGTAAATGTCACGATGACCGAGGGCGCAAGCCTCGATGAAGCTACGGCGCAACGGGCAGTCAAGGATGCCGGTTTTACTCTGCGTAAATTTGAGCCGGTACAGCCCGCTACGCAAACCAAATAGGAGACCGCATCATGAAAGCGTTCACACCCCTCTCCATCGTTCTTGCCGCATTGAACGTGGTCGGCGTGGTGTGGAGCGCTCCCATCACCTTCAATACCGCACTCCCGGTCCACGAGGGCGGCATGGTCTGGCGCGAGCAGTTTATCTACGACAAAAACTCACGCGATTCCTCCCCGGCAAACCGTGACATGAAAGTTTCCGGACTCGTTTCCGTTCTGGGTTATGGCGTAACCCGGGATGTCGCCTTGTTCGGGATGCTGCCTTATCTCGACAAACGTCTCGACATGGACAGGGGCGGACAGCGCGTCACGCGTAGTGACCAGGGCATCGGCGACTTGACGTTGTTTGGCCGTTATACCGCCTACCAAAGCGATGTGCCGGGACGTACTTTCAGGGTCTCCCCCTTCCTAGGTGTGAAAGCGCCGACGGGACGTGATAATGCTCAAGACGGTCTCGGGCGTCTTCCGTCCCCCATTCAACCCGGCACGGGCTCATGGGATGCGCTGGGGGGCGTGGTGGCCACCTATCAAACGCTCGCTTATCAGATCGACAGCCAGTTGAGCTACAATGCCAACCGCGAGGCCAACGGCTTCAGATTCGGTAACGTCGCCAAGCTCGATGCTTCTTTCCAATACCGCCTTTGGCCGCGGACTCTCGGTAGTGGCGTGCCCGCTTTCCTCTACGGTGTGCTGGAAGCGAACCTCGTCCGTGTCGAGAAAAACCGGATTGGCGGGGTTGATGATCCGAACTCGGGAGGAACCACGCTGTTCTTATCGCCCGGACTGCAATACGTGACCCAGAAATGGATCCTGGAAGCCGGCATTCAGGTTCCGGTCGTGCAAAATCTCAACGGCATCGCACTCAAGAACAACTACATTTTCAGCACGGGCTTCCGGGTCAACTTCTGAGCACCGGGCATGAACGTTAAAACTGTCCTCAAGTTTGTCCGTAATACTGTCATCGCGCTCGCGCTCCTCGCTGTGGGTGGCTGGGTGGCTTTCGTTCCTTCGGCGAAAGAACCGCCTTACCAGTTCGTGACCGCGTGGGGCGGCAAGGGTGACGCCCCGGGACAGTTCAACGATCCGACCGGGATCGCTGTGGCGAGAGCCGAAGTGTTTGTTTCCGACTCCCGCAACGGCCGCATCCAGGTATTCGACACGGACGGTCATTTCAAACGTCAATTCGGCGCACCAGGAACTGAGCCCGGCAAGCTTGGTCGGCCGATGAATCTCACGATCCACGGCAACGAGCTCTACGTTGCCGAATATTTCAACGACCGGGTGCAGGTTTTCGGTCTCGACGGCACATCCAAGCGGACGATGGGCAAGTCAGGCAGCGGCCCCGGCGAATTTAATGCCCCCGGGGGCATCGCCGTGGCGCCCAACGGCGATCTGTTCATCGCCGATTTTTACAATCACCGTATCCAACACCTCAAGGCGGACGGCAGTTTCATCCGGCAATGGGGCACGACGGGCAAGATCGGCATCTGGGCGGGACAGTTCAATTATCCCACCGACGTCGCCCTCGGCGCTGACGGCACGCTCTACGCGGCGGACGGCTACAACGACCGCATTCAGGTATTCGGTCCCGATGGCGCTTTCCGGCGCAAGTGGGGCGGGCCGTTTGCGATGAACATTTTCGGGCCGTTCAACGGCTGGTTCGCGACGGTGACGCGGGTGGCCCTTGACCAGTCCGGCAACGTCTTCGTCGCCGACTTCTACAACCATCGGATTCAGAAATTCACCGCCGACGGCGAATTCCTGACCAGCTTCGGCGCCAAGGGGCGCGGCCCTGGCCAGCTCGATCACGCGATCGCGGTGGCAGCCGCTGATGACGGCACGGTGTTCGTTGCCGACTTCGGCAACAACCGCATCCAGAAGTGGCGGCCCGGAAAATGAGCGCGCAAACCGCGCTGAGCCAACAGGGCTTGAAGCTCCAGCCACTGGAGGCTTTATGTTAGTGCTGCAGAAAAGGAGTTGTGATGGATCGACCTGTTACTTTCTCGATCGGCGAGGCAGCCAAGGCATCCGACCTATCCGTCAAGACCATCCGCTACTATGAGGAGATTGGTCTGATTCCCAAGGCGGGCCGGACCAACGGCGGGGTGCACACCGCGGGCCACCGCCTCTACACCGAAGCCGATGTGGGCCGGCTGAAGTTCATTCACCATGCGCGGCTGTTCGGCCTGAGCCTCGCCGACATCCGCGAAATGGTCGCTCTTGCCCAAGACAGAGGCTGTCCGAGCCGACAGCCTGAGTACCAGCAGATCCTGAGAAGGCACCTGCACGAGATCGACCAGCGGATTCGTCATCTTATGGGTCTACGCACGGCGATTGAAGATCTCATATCACCCGTGCGACAGCCTGCGGGCCGGAAGTGCACATGGGACACATGCGGCTGCATGCGACCGGCGGAGCGAGCACAATCGTCCCGCGCCTCTCATCCGGAAAAGTTCGAAAGCAAGGAGGAAACTATGTGTGAATTCTGTGGTTGCAGCACGGGGCGTTCATCAGTGCGTCGCGCGCCCAAAGGCAAAGCGCTGGATGTGCGCATCGTCGCGGTCGGCAGGGCGTCGCAAGCGCGCCCAGCGCGTGAGCCAGCTCAAGCGGCGCGAGCGTCGATTGCGCGCTCACATCCCGGATATCCGGATCGAACTGAAGCTTGATCGTGCGCTCCACTGAGCACGCGGAATGAACCGCGTAGTGTGGGCCGTACTGCGGCGGTGGATCCGGTATCGCCGTGGCCGCATGCCGCCGGCGAAGGTTCCGGACCCGGTCTGGTATTTCGCCTACGGCTCCAACATGAACGAGCGCCTGTTCCGGGAACGCCGGCACATGAAGTGGTTGGAGTCACGGGTCGGTCGCCTTGATGGTTACCGCTTGGTGTTCACATCTGCCGGAGGCATGCGCCCCGGCGTGTCGGCTCCGGCCAACATCGTTGCGGCGCCCGGCAGCGTGGTTTACGGCGCTCTCTATCTCTTGCCCCGGCGCAAGTTCGCCCGACTCGATAACAGCGAAGGCAAGCAGTACGACTACCTCTGGACCGAGGCGGAGGACCTCGCCGGCAACCGGTTGCCCGTGGTGACCTACAAGGTGCCGCACGCAGCGCCGGAGGGGAGACCGGGGCCTCAGTACCTGAACCTGATCCGCGAGGCGGCGCGCCAGCGCGGGCTGCCTGCGGACTACATCGCCTTCCTCGATAGCATCGAGGCGAGAGAGTGACGGAAATCGCGGCGGGGAGCCGCTGGCGCCGACGGTGGCCGTGGCTCGGCGCACTGGTCGGCATTGCGGCGCTCGCCTGGGTGCTGCGGCGCTTCGATCTCGACAGTTTTCGCACCGTCCTCGCCGGCGCCGACGTTCGCTTGCTGCTGCTGGTGCCGCTCGCTATCGCGGGCGAGCAGTTGGTGCGGGCCTGGAAATGGCGCCAGATCCTCTACCCGATGCGGTCCATCGGTACGCTTCATCTGTTCGGCGCGATCATGGCGGGTTACTTGGCGGGACTGCTCATTCCCTTCGGCTTCAGCGCGCTGGCGCGCGCCTGGCTCGTCGCCCGTCGCGAGAGCTTGGCGATGAGCGCCGTGCTTGCGACCGTTGCCATCGACCGCGTGACCGACGGCATTATCTTCGCGCTGCTCGTACCGGTTGCGCTGCTGCTCGTGGTCTTCCCTGATCCGACCGGCGATATTCGCGCGGGGCTCACGTGGGCCGCTTCCGGCAGCTTCGTATTGTTCGCGGTGCTGCTGCTCGCGCTTTCACTCTACAAGCGCAGGACATTGCGTCCGGGCGGATGGTTCATGCGATCGATCGAGCGCCTGCCGGCGCGCGTCCTCGGACCCGTGAAGCGCGTTGCAGCCTCTTTCGCAACAGGCATCGTCTGGCCGCGCGAATTCTGGCGCGGTTTCGGCATCGTCGCCGCAAGCGTCACCATCAAGCTTTTCGCCGCCACGCATTTCCTGTGGGCAGGCCTCGCCTTCGGCGCTGGTTTGCAGACGGCGCAGTACCTATTCCTGATGGTGTTCCTGGGGTTCGTGCACATTGCTGGCGCTTTCGCGAAAATTCCGGGCAGCTTCGTGATCGGCGCGATTTTCGCGCTCGGGCTCTTCGACGTCGGCGAAGAGAAGGCGCTCGCGATGGTGCTGGTGGTGCAGGCGTCGAACCTCTTGACCGTCGCCAGTATCGGCGCCCTGGCGCTGTGGCGCCAAGGCGTGGTGCTCGCCGACCTGCGGGAAGCGGGAGCGCAGCGTGTCCGAAGCGACTGAGTCGAAGCGGCGCTTCTGGCGCATCTCGGCCGCCGGTATCTTTTTCCAGGGCGGTGCGGCGGCAGTCGATACGAGCACCGTCGTGGCGGCGCTTGTGCATGGGCTAACAGGCAGCGCCTTCGCAGTCGGCGCGGCGGCGGCTATCGCCCGTTTCGGCTGGCTGTTCCCGCAACTCTTTGTCGCTTACTACGCGCAGCGACGCGCGCAGCGCCTGCCGTTCTACATGGCGGGCGCGTTCGGACGCGTGGCGTGTCTCGCCGGTCTCGCCGCATTGCTGTGGTTGGCAGTCGATCCGCCGGGTGCGTCCGCGGTCGCGCTATTCTTCGCGCTCTGGACCCTCTATGCCTTCGTCAGCGGCATCGTGGCGGTGCCATACAATGACATCGTCGCCCGTTCAATCCCCGCGGCGCAGCGCAGCCGGATGCTGGCGCTCCGCTTCTTCGGCGGGGGTCTCCTCGCGCTTGCCGTGGCCGCAGCAGCGTACCGGATACTCCAGGCCCTGCCGTTCCCCGGCGGCTATGCGGCATTGCTGCTGCTCGGCGCGGTCTTGCTCCTCATCTCTGCAGTATCCTTCGTTTCAGCCGGCGAGCCGACGGCTCCGATGGAACCTTCAGTTGCAGCGGGCTTCCTGAAGTTCCTGCGTGGTGGTCTTGATACCTTTGTCGGCGACCGCCGCTTCCGCCTCTTCCTTATCGCACAGTGGCTCGGCGGCGCGGCGGCGATGGCGCTCCCCTTCTACATCCTGCAGGCGAAAGATTCCGCGGCGGACGTGGCGTTTCTGCTCGGGGCGCAGACGGCAGGCGCATTGCTTTCCAACCCCCTGTGGGGCTGGTGGGGGGACCGGCGCGGCAAGCGCGAGTTGCTGGAGATCGTTGCCGCCCTCGGCGCCGTGGCCCCGATCCTCACCCTCGCCTGGATGGCCAACGATGGGCGTGGGGGCGCGGCGGCGCTACCCTATTTCGCGGTGGTCTTCGCGCTCCTGGGCGCGGTGGGGAACGGCAGCACCATCGCCTACCTCGGTTATCTGATGGAGATTTCGCCGGATGACCGCCGCCCCGCTTACAGCGGCTACTTCAATGCCTTGGCCGCACCAGCCGCGCTATTGCCGATGGCAGGCGGCGCGGTGGCGGAAGTGGGATCGTTCGCCGCCGTCTTTGCGGTGAGCCTTACCGCCGCCGCCGTGCAATTCCTGACGGTCCGGCGCTTGCGCGCCATCCCGATTGGAGACAGCGAGCGATGAGAAATCTGTTAAGAACGCTGCGCAGGCTCATGGCCAAGTCCTGGGCGCTCTCCTGGTGCTATTACCGGCTCCACGGCATCCGCCTTATCGGCCCTCCAACAGAAAATATCTGGTATTTCGCTTACGGAGCCAACATGCATGACAGCGCTTTTCGCGAGCGGCGCGGCATGCGGCCGTTGGAATGGCGTGCCGGCCGGGTGCGCGGGTATTGCCTGCGCTTCAACCTCGAAGGGCGCCCGAAAGGCAAGGCCGCACCGGCCAATCTGGTTGTAGACCCGCAGGCGGAGGTGTGGGGCGTGCTCTATCGCATCACGCGCCGTGACCTCGTTCATCTGGACGCGACGGAAGGCGTTCCGGGGCCCCGCTACCGTCCGCTATGGGTTGATGCGGAAGACATCGACGGGCGGCCGCTCCAGGCGGTGACCTACATTGCCGACGGCAACGAAGCGGATGGTAACCCATCGCTGCGCTACATCACGCTGCTCCGCGAGGGCGCACGAGCACACGGGCTGCCCGAGAGCTATCTCAGGTTCCTCGATAGCGTTAAGCACGCCCAGTAATCGTCTCGAGCGGAGACAGCACCGATAAAAGGGCTTTGCAGACGCTCGGATAAATAATACAGCCCAAAAAAACTTGACTTTGGAGTTATCTCCAAGGTTTAGATTCCAAACGAGTTCCACCTTTCGGCTGACCGGATTGTCCGGTTAAAACCCAATAGGAGAATGGCGGTGAACAGTGTCACATTTAAGGTTGAAAGCATGCACTGCGACGGTTGTGCTGCGACGATCCAGGCGCTTCTCGAGAGAAACGGCGGCGTCCGCAAAGCGGCCGTATCGTTCAAGGATGGTGAAGCCCGAGTGCTTTACGATCCCCAGACCGTCAACGAAGAACAATTGACTGCAACGATCGAAAAAGGTGGTTTTCGCGTCGCGGGCCGCCGCGATGGCTGAAATCGACTGGCATCGTGATATCACGATGCGCGCTACAAAAACGAGGTGACAACATGAGCAATCTCGCCACCCTTGAATCCAGTGCCGGCTACTGGAGTGAAGAACCGTCGAATCGTCCCGATCGGGCGCGTATCCGCGCCCGCATCGGCGGACTGCATTGCTCGCTGTGCACGGGAACAATCGAGAAGGCACTCGGGAAGCGTCCCGGTGTCGAGAAGGTCGCGGTGAGTCTGACCCACGAGCAGGCGCTCATCGAGTATGACCCGAAGGTCGCGCGTCCCGAAGAGCTGCTGCAAACGCTCAAAGACATCGGCTATACCATTTCTGATCCGCGCAAGCTGCGGCCGTTCGAAGAGGAAGAGGCGGCGCTGGTACACGAGGGACAACGGTTTATCGCAGCCATTGGCTTCAGTCTGGCCGCGATTGCGCTGGTGGCAAACCCGGTCGGCTTCTGGTCGACGCTGCTCGCACTGATCGTCTTCGGAAGCATGGTCGCGCTGTTCTTCGTAGTTCTGACTCCCCGCGGACTCGGCATCGCGATCGCAGGGGCCGTTGGCTTATGTCTGCTGGGGGCTGCTTTGTACTACGCGAAGTCTCAGGGCTGGTTAGCGTCAGCAACCCCATGGATTACGGGAGCCTTCGCGCTGATCATGGTCTTCGCTCTCGCCAATCACATCCTGATGATGGCAATTCAGGCGCTGAAACGAGGAATTCTTAACCAGCATGTGTTGCTCGAGATCGGCGCTTTCGCCGGTATCGCCGGTGGCCTCATCGGTCTCACCTTGCAACCCGTGGGTTATCCGACCGCGTCATTTTTTGCCGTCTCCGTGATGGTGGTTACCTACCATGTTTTCTCGGAGTGGCTGTCCCTGATCGTCAAAACCAGAAGCTTGCAGGCCGTCAAGAAGCTCTTGGACCTGCAGCCCCAGACTGCGCGAGTGGTGCGTGGCGAGCGGGAGGAGGAAATTCCGATCGAGCGAGTAAAGGTCGGCGACAGCGTGCGGATTCGTCCCGGCGAGCGCATTCCCGTGGACGGAGAGGTCGTCAGCGGTCATTCGGCAGTCGATGAATCCCTGGTGAGTGGGGAGCCGATACCCGTCGAAAAAGCTCAAGGCAGCAAAGTCGTCGGCGGCTCGATGAATCGCATCGGAACCCTGCTGGTGCGTGTCACTGCAATCGGCGAAGATAGCTTCCTGCAGCAAGTGATTCGCCATGTCGAGGACGCGCGGGCCTTAAAGCCGGGACTGCTACACCTGGTCGATCGCGTGCTGCGGGTCTACACGCCGACCGTGCTTGCTATCGCGACCCTCGCGGTGGTCAGTTGGGTGATCGGTTCGTGGCTTGTGGCCGGACAGGTCGACATCGAGCGCGCCGTGTTCGCCGGATTAAGCGTGCTCGTCATGGGCTACCCCTGCGCGGTAGGAATTTCGGCGCCGCTTTCGATCGTGCGTGGTGCGGGCGAAGCGGCAGAGCGTGGCATCCTGATGCGCACGGGTGAAGCATTTCAAGCTTATCGGCTGGTCAAGTATGTCGTATTGGACAAGACTGGTACGCTGACGGAAGGGAAGCCGCTCGTGCAAGAGATCATCGGCTTGGAAGCGTCGCAAGAAAAATTGCTGGGAATTGCGGCCGCTGCAGAAACATCCTCGGAGCATCCCCTGGCTCAGGCGATAGTAAACATCGCGTTTGAGCGCAAGGTGACGCCGGTTGAGGTAACGGACTTTGTAGCAGTTCCAGGCCGCGGAGTAAGAGCTCGAATCGAGGGGGCCGCTATTTTGGTTGGAAGTCCGAAGTTTTTAGAGGAAGAAGGTGTCGAACTGGGTTCTCTTCCTTCACGTATTCAGGAATTGGAGGAACTCGGGCGCACCGTGATCGCGATCGCGCGCAACGGCAATGTCCTCGGCATCATCGCGCTGGGTGACCGCCTGCGCGCCGACGCAGCTGAAACAGTTGCCGCGCTTCGCAAAGCCGGCATCAAGCCCATTCTTCTCACCGGCGACAACGAGCGCGCGGCTAACCGCGTAGCGCGCGAGGCTGGCATCGACGAAGTGTACGCGGGTGTGCTGCCTAACGGAAAAGCAGAAATCATTCGCCAGCTACAGCAAGGAGGCAAAGTTGCGATGGTCGGCGACGGCATCAATGACGCCCCTGCGCTGATGCAGGCGGACGTCGGCATCGCGATGGGCAGCGGCACGGACATCGCAATCGAGTCCGCCGACATCATCATTCTCGGCAATCGTCTCGAATCGATTCTTGTTGCCCGCGACATCAGTCGCCGCGGTTATCGCAAGATGGTGCAGAACGTAGTGCTCGCGTTCTGCTTTAACGGCATCGGCATTCCAGTTGCCGCAACGGGCCTTATCTACCCGGTGTGGGCAATGGCAGCGATGGCGGGCAGTGTCACCGCGATCTTCTTCAACTCGCTGTGGGGAAAGGCGTCTCTGTTTTTCAACGCCGTGCGCAGCGTAGGCGGCTCGCCCCCGAGCGCAATTGCGCACGCGGCGTGAGAGTCGAGTGGGATCGATCGAGGACGATCTTGCGCGGAATTATGCCGAAGATATGGCCGTCTTGATCATTATGGCAAATCAAAATCAGGCTTGGTTTGATCAAGTAATCCGCTTGCTATTGGAGTTTTTCAAGCTATGCGAACAACGTGCGGCGGAATTCACGAACCAGGGAAGATGCGTGATGGCGCACTTCAGAGCGTAGCCGTGAGCGCGATTGGCCGCGGTTTCATCAACCCATTCCGAAACAGAGCGAGAGCCGTGGTGGTCGTGGTGCTGCTCTCGATAGTAACGGGCTTTCTTGCCCTGATGGTGCAAGCGTCCTTCGCGAGCCGCGCACAGGTCTCCGGCATGGAAGGACGCATTCGCACGCTTATCGAGCTGCGCGAAGCGGGCGCCTTTGGAACGGGTGGCTTCGGGGGTGACAAGCCGGTAGGCGAAGAGCATTTCTCCGTGGATACGCTCCAAGCGGTTTTAAGAACTCCAAGCGCTCGCCATTTGGCCCGCGTCGACGAATATGTTTACAAACCGGAGGTCGATCCGTCGAAAAAAAATGCGTATGCCATGGTGATCGGCCTTCATCCCGGGGCCGCGCTGCGCGCGATCGGCGAGGTCGATTACGAAAACGCCCGTATCGTCGCAGGCCGTTCCCTCGCGGCGGAAGACGAGAATGCGAACGTCGCGATCGTGGGCCGTCTGTATGCGGAACAGCGCCTGGGGCTTGCTGACCCTTCCGCTCTCGAAGGCGTGGAACGCCACATCGTGTTCAACAAACAGTCGTTCCGCGTGATCGGCATCTATACGACCGCCAACGACTTCGGCGACAACCATGTCTTCATTCCGATTGCGGCGTTTCGCGAAACTTTCAATCCCGGCAAAAAACTCTCAAAAATCTTTGTCACCGTAGACTCGGTGGCGAATGTCGAACGGGTGGTCGCCGACTTGAAGAGCATCCCGGAAGCGGATGTGGTGACCGCGCCGGAATCCGTCTCGACGGCCCGCGTGACGTTGGGAACTCTTGCCGTGGCGAGCACGTATGCGGCCGTGTTGCTCTTTGCGATCGGAGCCGTACTCACCGTGTTCGTCATGATCCTGAGCACGCGCGAGCGCATATGCGAAATCGGTACGCTCAAAGCACTCGGCGCGTCGAATCGTGAAGTCGTGTTGCAGTTTCTTTCTGAAGCTTTCACGATGAGCGCGCTGGGCGGTGCGGGCGCATTGCTGCTCGCAGCGCCGCTTACAGCGGTGGTCGGGCGCGTTCTTGGAGTGCCGATGGAGTTCGATCGCGACGTCGTCCTGTTGATTCTGGTGGGATCGATGGTTTTTGCCGCGCTGGGAAGCATCTACCCGGTCATCCGGGGCTTGCGGCTGAGCCCCGTCGAAGCGATGCGGAGGACGGCATGAGCATGGTCCGTATAGGCGTACGCAATCTCTGGCGGAGCAAGCTGCGCCTCGTTCTCGTGGCTGCGCTCATCGGCACGCCGTTCTTCCTGCTCCTCGTGATGGAGTCGATTGGCGATGCCGTGCAACGGCAAACCGACGTGTTGAAGGAGAGCGTCAACAACACGCTCCAGTTGCGGGCGCGCGGCTCGATGGGCCACGTCAATATGGTCGGTAACGAAGACATTCTGCCGCAGGACGCGCTGGCGAAGGTAAAAAGCGTGGATCACGTCGCGAAAGCGGAGCCCTACCTTCTTGCCATGACCCCCACCGAAGGCCACAACTTCGCCATGGTGGTCGGCGTCGATCCGGATGACACGCGGCGGCTTGAATCGCATGGCGAAGCCGGTAATCCAAAAATCATCGCCGGCCGCGATCTCACGGAGGCGGACCGCGGCAAGCGCGTGGCAATCATCGGCCAGGGCTTTGCCAAGTGGGCGGGTTTAAAGCCGCAAGATATCGGACAAGCGACGCTCACACTCGATTTCAAGCGCACCCATCCTGTGATCTTCGCCCTGGATCGTCCGCCCGTGACGCTCACTATCGTCGGCATTTACGCAAGTGGGTACGTTTTCGGCGATATGCAGCTATTTATGCCGCTCGACACGTTCCGCGAGGTCTACGGCGTGCGCGAAGGTATTTCGTGGCTTTACGTGCGTGCCGATTCCGCCGAGCACCTTCCCGCAGTTGAGAAGGAGCTCAGGGCCACGCTGGGTAATGTTGCGGACATCATTTCACCCACGACGGTAGCCGAATTCCAGACGACCGCGACGCGTGCGGTGCAACGTCTGGCAAGCAGCGGAATTGCGCTCGCCGCAGCGCTGATGGTGATCGTTATCTTCTTCGTGATGTTGCTGGTGGTTCGCGAACGCGCATGGGAGATCGGCACCTTCAAGGCGCTCGGGGCATCGAATTCGGGCATAGTCATCGGTTTTCTTACCGAGGCGGTCCTGATGTGCGCCATAGGCGCCTTGACGGGAGCGCTCCTCTTTGCGCTGGGGGGCGGGCCGCTCGCACAATTGATTTTCGGGCTGGGAATCACCCCTTTCCTTCCAGCGCACTACAACACGCTCGCCAGCACTCTTGCTTTAACGCCAAGATTCGGGCCGGCAACGCTCGGGATTCTGATCATGGCGTGTCTTTTTGCCGCAATCGCGGGAAGCGCATGGAGCATCAGGCAGATCATACGACTATCTCCCATGGAGGCGATTCGACATGAATAAAACCGACACCAGCGACCGGGGCACATTATTGACACGGCCACGAAATCATGCACGGGCCGTAGGACGGGAATCCCTTCCCGCCGGGGTGTCGGCAAAGGATTGCCGACCTACAACTACGCACTATTTGGCGGTGCCCTCAGTAATTGCACTGCGGGACGTCAGCAAGATCTATCAGCGCGGTGCCCAGGTCGTGAAGGCGCTTGACGGGATTAACCTCACAGTGCCTGAGCGTGGTATGGTCGCCCTCGTTGGCGCGAGTGGCAGCGGCAAATCCTCACTGCTTCACGTTATCGGCGCCATGGACCGGCCGACGGCGGGCGAAGTGATCGTGGCCGGCCAATCTCTGAGCGCGCGCTCCGAAGCGAGCCTTACCAGTTTCCGACGCCAAACCGTGGGCTTCGTGTTCCAGAGTTTTAATCTCATCCCCAACCTCGACGCGCTGGAGAATGTGATGCTGCCGATGGAATTCAACGGCGTCGCGCGTGACGCGCGGCGTCGGCGCGCGAAAGAGCTGCTCTCGCGGGTGGGCCTGGCGCAACGTCTGAACCACAAACCCCGCGAGCTGTCGGGCGGAGAACAGCAGCGCGTCGCGATCGCGCGGGCGCTTGCCAACGATCCGCCGCTGATCCTGGCCGACGAGCCCACCGGAAATCTCGACTCGAAAACCGGGCAGATGATCTACGAGCTGCTCAAGGAAATCGCCACGGAGCGCACGGTGATCGTGGTAACTCACGCCGAACCTTTGGCGCAGTTGGCCGACCGGATCGTGTATATCAAGGATGGCCGGCTCACCTCGCACGACGAGTCGGCAGCACCCCATGATCCACCGTTAAACCAGGAAAGGAGCAAACCTTATGTTTAGAAGATTGGGCTTAAGCCTGCCCGCTGCATTATTGTCTGTGTTAATGTTATTTCCATCAGTTGGGTTCGGCCAGGAAAAAGCTGAAGGAACGGTTGTGAGCACCAAGCTGACCGCCTGTCAGTTTAAGCCCGGCGGATGCGAGGGCTACCTTACGCTCGAAACCAAAGGAGGAGCCAAGCCGGATCAGATAACCCTCAAGGTCGCTCTCGGCACCCCGATCAAAAAAGGCAAGGAAGATCTCTATCTTCCCGCGCTGCGCGGAAAACTTGTGGCGGTCAGCTATGTCACAGATAAAAGCGAGAAGCTCGTCAAATCGATAGAGGTATTGGAAACAGGGCGTTAACCCGTGAATTCACTGTCAACCGCCAGGCATTCAACCCGGCCTCAACCGGAGGCGTTTATGCTCACCATCGGCAAGGTCGCCGCGCGCGCGCAGGTCAGCGCGGACAGCATCCGCTTTTATGAACGTGAAGGTCTGCTCAGCCCTGCGCAGAAAAGCGAGTCGGGCTACCGGCTCTATACCGAGGAAGCGGTACGCCGGATCAACTTCATCAAGCACGCGCAACAGTGCGGATTCTCGCTGTCGGAGATCCGCGAGCTCCTCGAGCTCAAGGGCCATGACCAGTCATGCTGCAACGATGTCTACCGCGTGGCCGTGGAGAAGAAGCTGCAACTCGAGAGCAAGATCAAGGCGCTCAAGACCATGTCACAGGCGCTGAATCAACTGATCGAGGTCTGCTCCCACGACGCGAAGCCGCTGGACGAGTGCCCGATACTCGCCGCACTCGAGTCGAGCATCGCGGGACAGAACGCGCGATCGGGAGCCCATCAATGACCATCAAAATCGAAGCGTTCTCCTCACCCGGCTGCGGCAAGTGCGCCCAGGCGAAGGAAATGCTCAAAGCCATTGTCGAAGAGCTCGGGCGGGAGCGGATTAGCTGGCGCGACGTGAACATCCTGGAAGAGATGGATTACGCGGTCGAGCTCGGAATACTGTCTGCTCCCGCCATCGCGATCGACGGGGAGCTCGTTTTCCCCGCACTGCCCAGTCCGAACCGCTTGCGCGCGGAGCTCATCAGGCGTCTCGGGCAGGCGCGCTAGCCTCCCGACGCCATTCCCCGGCATCGTCAACATGGATTTCGCCTCATGGACCTCGATGCGTTAAGAAGTACGCTGGAACAAGCAAACGCCGCCTCGCTTGGCATCGGCCTGGCGGCCGGATTCCTGTTCAGCTTCAATCCGGTCGCGGTCGCCGCGATACCGGTTTCACTGGCCTACGTGACCAAGGCACACCAGCCCCGGAAAGCACTCCTCTTCGGCGGCATGTTCATCCTCGGGATGATCGTCACGCACGTGTTGCTGGGTCTGATCGCGAGCCTGGGCGGCAGCTGGGTGCAAAAGCTCCTCGGGCGCGAGTGGGGGCTGGTGCTCGGTCCCCTGTTGATCGTGTTGGGGCTCGCGTGGCCGGGCTGGATCCGCCTGCCGCTGCCGGCCCTCAGCTTCCGCGCCGAACGCGCCGCCACGGCATGGGGAGCTTTCGCGTTGGGCGTGCCGTTTTCCATAGCGGTCTGCCCCTTTTGCACACCTGTGCTGGTGATTCTGCTCGGGGTGGCGGCAGGCATCGGCTCGGTGCTTTTCGGTGTCACCCTGTTGTTTGCATTTGCGCTGGGGCGCGCGATTCCCATTATTCTGGGTGCGTGGACGGTCGGGTGGCTGGAAAGCCTCAAAGCCTTGACCGGCTTCCAGAAAGCCTTCGAAATCGCCGGCGGTGTCGCGTTAATCCTTTCGGGGCTTTACATGTTGAACGCCTATTTCCTGGTGATTCCCGCATTGGCCGTTTGAGTCTTAAGCCGGGCGGCAGGATAACCGACAGCGGCATTGCGCTGCGGCGAGGTCATTTTTGCGCCGATGCAGTAAGATGTGCCTGCGGTGCGGCGGATCGCCCGCACCCAGGAGATAACCATGCTGTACTACGCAACCAAGCTCGTTCTTTCCGCGCTGATCATCGTCGCGGTGTCCGAAGTCGCCAAGGTCAACGCCGGGCTCGGCGCGCTGATCAAATCGCTGCCGCTGATTTCCATTCTGGCCATGATCTGGCTTTATCTCGACACGCGAGATACCGGAAAAATCGCCGAGCTTTCGGTCAGCACGTTCTGGCTGGTGCTGCCGACGCTGCCGATGTTTCTGGTATTGCCGGCGCTGCTGAAATCGGGGATCGGCTTCTATGCGAGCCTCGGCATATCGATCGCCGTCATGCTCGCGTGCTACGCGATAGCCGTGCCTGTCCTTGCCCGTTTCGGAATCACCATTTGAGCCTGCTTCTGACACGCTTGCTGTTTACAGCAATGCTCGCTCTGCATGAAAGCGGCGTGGTGCATGTCGATACCGCGGGCGATGCGCTCGCCCTGTTGGAAAGATCAACCTGAATGTCGTAAATCCATTCGGCACGCTTTCGACGTGAACATCTCCGTTGTATAACGTCATGATGGACTTCACGAAGGCAAGGCCAAGTCCAAATGACGATTGCGATTTACCCCGCGAAATGTCGACCCGGTAGAATCGACCGAGAATTCTGGGCAGATGCTCGGGGGAAATATCGTCACCGGGGTTGCTTACTTCGATTACGAAACCACCGCCCCCTTTCGACAGAGATGACATCCCTGTGCAGCGCAACTTGTGCGTTATCAGCATGCGCTTCAACCACGCCCAATTCACGGTAAAGCGGGGCGAGACCGTGAGGATCGTGCTCCGGAACGTCGGGCAGCCGCCGCACGAAATGGTGCTGGGAGACGAGAAGTCGCTGCGCGAACAGGGAAGACCGGCGAACTCATTTGGCAATTCACCAAGGAACACGCAGCATGACCTACTCGCCCGTCAAATGGCAAGGTGATCCGCCGGGCGGCCATCACCATAAGGGAACGCTGCAGTTCAAACCCGTCTCGCCCGCTCCGGCATCAATCGAACTCCGGATCCAGCGCGCAGGCGAGACGAATCCGCGCTCGTCCTTGAAATAAAGGCCGCTGCTGCCTCGGTGCGTGACGGCAAGACCTACAGAACGAGGCGAAAAGAACGCCATGCAAGCGACGTTGGTTCCGACCGACACGGCGTTGCGACACGCAAAGCTTCTTTCTTAAGCAGCCTGTCGCCGCAGCGCCGATCGACGGCGATCCGTTAACACCACCCGTTCCGGTGAATGGGGCCGAAGTCCGACAGGCTGCTAGGAGACCAGGTGGAAGTCGTTGCGGCAGATCGTGTGACGTTTCAGGTGCTAAAGCCCACACCGGGTGCCGAAAGTCTCGAGTAGCGTGCCGAGGACGGCGGCGGCTTGGCCAAGCACGCAAATTCCGGCTTTTGCGGTATTGACATATACCCATATGGGGTATATATTGCGACTCGGGTATGGCAGTTGAACGTTACACAATCGGTGAAAGGACAGGATCATGGAATGGCTGGCTCAGAACTGGATCTGGATCGCGGTCTTGATCGGCATGGTTGCGTTCCTGGGCTTCTTCCGCCGTAGCCATGGCGGGCATGGCGGATGCTGCGGTGAGCACGGCAAGCACCCCCCATCCGACAAGCCCGGCGTGGCGCATGGCCATCAACATCAGGCGTGAAGACTTCCTGCAGAACCGCGAAAAACAGGAAATCCCGGGATCGCGCCGGAGGTGTGCGGTGAGCTACATCGAAACCGCTGAAAATCACCGTTTCCCGTGGTACGTGCGGCTGCTGTTCCGGCTGCAGCGCCGGCGCTACGGGCGCGAACCGGAGCCCGCGCGGCTGTGGGGACGCGACGATGAGCGCTGATTCGACCCACACTACGGCAGCTGAAGGATTGCCGGCACCGGAGTCGGCAAATCCACCTGCGCCTGGTGCTGATCACGACCAGCCGGATCCCGCGCGGCGGCGGGCCCTCGTCGCAGCGACGACAGCGTTGGGCGGAATCGGCGTTGCGATCGCAGCGGCGCCCTTTGTCGCGAGCATGATGCCCAGCGAAAGAACCAAAGGAGCTGGCGCCCCGGTAGCGGTGGATATCAGCACACTGGAGCCCGGCACGCTGCTTACAGTGGAATGGCGTGGCAAGCCGACATGGATCCTGCATCGCACAGCGGAGATGTTGCAACTACTTGAAAAATATGAAGAAAAACTGAGAGACCCCAAATCGGAGGTGCCGCAACAACCCGCATACTGCAAGAATCCCACACGTTCGATCAAGCCGGAGTTCCTCGTCGCGGTTGGAATTTGCACCCATCTGGGTTGCGTGCCGACTTATCGCAAGGAGATCGCACCCGCCGATCTCGGCCCGGAATGGCCCGGCGGCTTTTTTTGCCCTTGCCATGGCTCGAAATTCGATCTCGCGGGAAGAGTGTACAAAAATGTTCCCGCCCCGACCAACCTGGTCATTCCGCGGCATGGCTATTTGAGCGATACCCGCCTGATCATCGGCACAGACGACAAGAAGTGAAGAATCAGGAATGCAGACCATGCATAGGCATAAGTGCCGGCGACATCGCCCCGCATGCGCGCTGTTTCCCGGGTAAGACGCGCTCAGGTTTTGTTTGTGGATAAAGCGAATTTGTCAACAGGAGACAATATGGCGACCGATCCGGTATGCGGCATGACGGTGGATGAAAAATCCGCGGCAACCACACGTGTCCACGAAGGGGTAACCTATTACTTTTGCTCCGCGCACTGCGGAGCCAGATTCGAAGCCGATCCGGCCGGTTATTTAAACAAGCCGCAACCCGTGCGCGTGCACAGGGCCGGCGCCAGCGGCGGTGCGTCCACTCAACCGCCTGCCGCGATGTATACCTGCCCGATGCATCCCGAAGTGCGTCAGCAGGGCCCGGGATCCTGCCCGAAGTGCGGCATGGCGCTCGAGCCGGAAACCGCCCAGCCCGCGGCCACGCGCACCGAATACGTCTGCCCGATGCACCCGGAAATCGTGCGCAATGAACCGGGCGACTGCCCGATCTGCGGCATGGCGCTCGAGCCGCGGGTCGCCGCCATCGAGGAGGAGAACGTCGAGCTCACCGACATGACGCGGCGTTTCTGGGTGAGCACCGCGCTCGCCGCGCCCGTGTTCGTCATGGCCACGGTGGCCGATCTTTGGCCCGATCTGGCCAGCCGGTTCATCTCCGCCCGCCCGCTGCAGTGGGTCGAGTTCCTGCTCGCCACGCCTGCGGTGGTGTGGGCAGGCTGGCCATTGTTCGTGCGCGGCTGGCAGTCGGTCGTCAATCGCCACCTCAACATGTTCACCCTGATCGCACTGGGCGTCGGAGTGGCCTGGCTCTACAGTGTGGTCGGAACGTTTGCGCCGGGGCTCTTTCCCGCAACGGTAGCGACGAAAGACGGCATCGTTCCGGTCTATTTCGAAGCGGCCGCGGTGATCACCGCGCTGGTCCTGCTCGGCCAGGTGCTCGAATTGCGCGCCCGCAGCCGCACCAGCGCCGCGATCAAAATGCTGCTGGGACTCGCGCCAAAAACCGCGCGCATCGTGCGCGCCGACGGCCGCGAAGAGGACATCCCGCTCGAACAGGTCAAACCGGGCGACAGACTGCGCGTGCGTCCCGGCGAGAAGGTGCCGGTGGACGGCGTGGTCGTGGAAGGATCGAGCGCTGTCGACGAGTCGATGGTCACCGGCGAATCGATCCCGGCGGAAAAGCACCCGGGGGACCGCGTGATCGGCGCCACCGTGAACGGCACGGGCGGTTTGCTGATGCAGGCCGAGCGCGTCGGCACCGACACGCTGCTGGCGCAGATTGTGCACATGGTGAGCGAGGCGCAACGCAGCCGCGCCCCGATCCAGCGCCTCGTCGACGTAGTTTCGGGTTATTTCGTGCCGGCGGTCGTGGCGATTGCGGTGGTTACCCTGATTGTCTGGGGTTTGTGGGGGCCTGAACCGCGCCTTGCCCACGCCCTCATCAACGCGGTCGCGGTGCTGATCATCGCCTGCCCGTGCGCGTTGGGGCTGGCAACGCCGATGTCGATTATGGTCGGCACCGGTCGCGGCGCCACCGCCGGCGTGCTGATCAAGAACGCGGAAGCGCTCGAGATCCTGGAGAAGGTCGACACACTGGTGTGCGACAAGACCGGCACGCTCACCGTCGGCAAGCCGCGCCTGACCCGCGTGGTGGCTGCAAATGGCTTCCGCGAAGACGATATTCTCCAGCTCGGCGCCAGCCTGGAGCGCGCCAGCGAGCACCCGCTTGCCGCCGCGATCGTCGGCGGCGCGGAGGAGAAGAAGCTCGTGTTGTTTCCGGTCACGGACTTCCAGTCGATAACGGGCAAAGGCGTCAACGGCCAGGTCAACGGGCGGGCAGTGGCCATCGGCAATCGCAAGCTGCTGGAGAACCTCAACATCGATCCTGGCGCGCTCGACGAGCAGGCGGCTGCGCTGCGGGCCGAAGGCCAGACCGTGATGTTCGTGACCATAGCCGGCAAGCCGGCCGGCCTGATCGGGGTGGCCGATCCGATCAAGGATTCCACCCCCGAGGCGATCCGCGCGCTGCACGAGGAAGGCTTGAAAGTCGTGATGCTCACGGGAGACAACCGCGTCACCGCCGAGGCGGTGGCGCGCAAGCTCGGCATCGACCGCGTTACCGCCGAAGTGCTGCCCGAACAGAAGACGGCGGTCATCAAACAGTTGCAGGCGGAGGGCCGGGTCGTCGCGATGGCAGGCGACGGCATCAACGATGCCCCGGCCCTGGCGCAGGCCCAAGTCGGCATCGCGATGGGCACCGGCACCGACGTCGCGATGGAAAGCGCCGGCGTGACACTCGTGAAAGGCGATCTGCGCGGCATCGTGCGGGCGCGGCGCTTAAGCCGCGCCACCATGCGCAACATTCGCCAAAACCTTTTCTTCGCATTTATCTACAACGCGCTCGGCGTGCCGATCGCCGCCGGCGTACTGTATCCGTTTTTCGGGCTATTGCTCTCCCCGATCATTGCCGCCGCCGCGATGAGCTTCAGTTCGGTATCGGTGGTGACCAATGCGTTGCGGCTCAACCGCGTGCGGCTATAGCATGGAACGCTGCCAGATGAAGAACGGAGCCGATGACGATTGCTGGCGGCGCGGTCTATGGCAATTATTTCAACATGCCGGGGATCGGGCCGTACCAAATCGATATCGAAATACGTCGGCCTCACACGCAGCAACTGATTAAGGCCAGCTTTGATTACCGCCACGCCGTTGTTTCGGCGCAACCGCGTCAATCCATGAGCAAGACGCAATAACGGAATTCATGATGGCTTACCACTATGCTCAATAGGAGTTAACCATGAATCACGAACACCGGCAAGACGGTGGCAACGGCACGGGATTTAAAACCAAATGGGTATTCATTGCGTTTCTCGCCATCGCCGCCTATCTCCTGATTATGGAACACCAGGCGCACCTGTCCGGACTTCTTTATTATCTGCCGTACTTGCTGCTACTCGCCTGCCCGCTGCTTCATATCTTCATGCATGGCGGGCACGGTAACCATCACAATAACGGCAGCATGCAGCCGGACAAACAACGCGAGGGAGAGAAGAAATGAATCAACCCCAGGATCCGGCCTATGGGCTGTGGTCGCTTGTCATAGTTAACTCATTGATTTTTATCATCTTTACATTTAGTTTCGCCAAGCCGCAGACTACGCGTGACTGGCGTTCGTTCAGCGCGTTTTCTGCTTTCCTCGTCGCGCTGTTTACTGAAATGTACGGCTTTCCGCTCACCATCTATCTGCTGTCCGGCTGGCTCGCCAGCCAATTCCCCGGGGTGGATTTTCTGTCGCACGATGCCGGGCACTTGCTGGAAATCATGTTCGGCTGGCGCGCCAACCCGCATTTCGGGCCGTTTCATATTCTGAGCAACATCCTGATCATCGGCGGCTTTTTCCTGTTGTCCGCGGGCTGGAAAGTCCTCTACGCTGCGCAGCGCCAGCACCAGCTCGCCACGACGGGACCTTACGCGCGTATCAGGCATCCCCAGTATGCCGGTTTCATTCTCATCATGGTCGGCTTCCTGCTGCAGTGGCCGACGCTGGTGACGCTTCTGATGTTCCCCATTCTGGTAACGATGTACGTGCATTTGGCACGCCGGGAAGAGCGCGAAGCCGTCGTGGAGTTCGGCGACGAATACATCCGCTATGCCAACGCAACGCCCGCGTTTTTCCCGCGGCTCACGGTCGTAAGCCGCCCGTAAACCGGCATCCTGCGCCCGCAGGAGGACATGGCGGCAGGTCACTGTCGGCGTGAAACCCGGCGAAGAGTGTTAATTGATGAATTTCGTTTTCCCTGCCGGGCAGGAACGCTCCGTGTAAACTGACAGTCCAGTAACAGAAAGGAGGCATCAAATGTGGGGTGACATGGGAATGGGTTGGGGATGGGGGGGTGGCTGGGGAATACTCGGCATCGTGCACATGGTTCTGTGGTGGGTGCTGATCATTCTCGGCATCGTCGTGCTGTTCAAATGGCTGACCGGAGGCTTCACACAGCCGCCCCAGGCTGAAGGCGGCGCGACAAACAGGGCCCTCGACATCCTCAAGGAACGCTACGCCCGCGGCGAGATCGGCAAGGACGAGTTCGAGCAGAAAAAACGGGATATTGAAACATGACAAGTAAATAATCGAACATGATGAAGCTCACGTTTCTCGGCGCAACCGGCACGGTCACCGGCTCGAAATACCTGCTCACCAGCGGCACGAAGAAAATTCTGGTGGACTGCGGGCTGTTCCAGGGTTACAAACAGCTGCGCCTGAGGAACTGGGCCAGACTTCCGGTCGATCCCCGCGAGATCGATGCGGTCGTACTCACTCATGCGCACATCGATCACAGCGGCTACCTGCCGCTGCTGATCAAGAGCGGCTTCCCCGGCCGCGTTTACAGCACTCACGCTACCCGCGACCTGTGCGCGATCCTGCTGCCCGACAGCGGACATCTTCAGCAGGAGGAGGCGGAGTTTGCGAACAGACACGGCTTCTCCAAACACAGCCTGGCCCAGCCGCTGTACACCGAAGAGGACGGCAAACGGGCGCTGCGTGCGTTTACTCCGGTTGCTTTCGGGCGCGATGTGCAGCTGGATAAACACCTGACGCTGCGTTTTTCGCCTTCCGGGCATATTCTGGGGTCCGCATTCATGTTGATCAGGGACGCATCGACGTCGATCCTGTTCTCGGGAGATCTCGGACGGCCCAACGACCTGATCATGGCGGCCCCGGCAAAAACCGCCGGTGCCGATTACCTGGTACTGGAATCGACCTATGGCGACCGCCGGCACGAGGCCGCCGACCCGCGCGAAATCATGGCGCCCATCATACAACGCACAGCCAGGCGCAAGGGTGTCGTGATCATTCCGGCTTTCGCCGTCGGCCGGGCGCAGAGCCTGCTGTATTACATACACCTGCTCAAGACCGGGGGCGCAATCCCCGACATTCCTGTTTTTCTCAACAGTCCGATGGCGACCGACGTGACGCGCATCTACCACAAGTACCGCCGGGAACACCGGTTGACGCCCGAACAGTGCGACGCGATGTGCTCCGCGGCGCGCATCGTCAACAGCGCGGAAGAATCCATACAGTTGAACGAGAGGCCCGGGCCGATGATCATCATTTCGGCAAGCGGCATGGCGACCGGCGGCCGCGTGGTGCATCATCTGAAAAAGTTCGCGCCCGATCCGCGCAATACCATTCTGTTTGCCGGCTTCCAGGCCGGCGGCACGCGCGGCGCCGCCCTCCTGAACGGCGCCGAATCGGTCAAGATACACGGCGAATATGTGCCGGTGCGCGCCGAAGTCGCCGCCATCGACAATCTGTCCGCCCATGCGGATTACCAGGAAATCCTGGACTGGCTGTCGCATTTCAAGAAACCGCCGCGCGAGACCTTCATCACCCACGGCGAACCCAGCGCTTCGGATGCGCTGCGGCACAGGGTGGAGGAAACCAGGCATTGGCGCTGCACGCTACCGGAATACCGCCAGACCGTGAAGCTCGCATAAGCCGGTCTGAGCGCGGGATCGCAGTGTTGCATGGCAGGAAGGATGGCCCCAGGATTTGCGGGAGCGGGCTACGACCTGGCAGCAGGTCTCGATTTTTTGCCCCGCTCGGCAGCGGCGTCGAAACCGGCCGCCGCCGGTTCCAATCCGCGGCGGTCTTTTTGTTCCGCGCCGGCTTCTGTGGTAGCTTAACCGCTGCCACTCTTCAGGACAAACCCATGAATCTTTATCGTCTCCTGCAGCAGCGCGCGGCAGACAAGCACCCGCTGCGTGTTGCCCTGATCGGGGCCGGCAAGTTCGGCTCGATGTTTCTGTCCCAGGTGCGCCGCACGCCGGGCATGCACCTCGTCGCCGTCGCCGATCTCGCGCCCCAGCGCGCCCGCGACAGCCTCGCCCGCGTCGGCTGGCCCGCGGAGCAATTCGCTGCGCCATCGTTTGCCGCGGCTGCAAATTCCGGCAAGACCTTCATCACCGACGATGCGCCGGCGGTGATCGCCAGCGACGTGGTCGAAATCCTGATCGACGCCACCGGCAATCCGGCCGCCGGCATCCGCCATGTGCTCGCGTGCTGCAAACACGGCAAGCATATCGTGATGGTCAACGTCGAAGCCGATGCGCTCGCCGGGCCCCTGCTCGCGCGCCGTGCGGCGCAGGCCGGCATCGTCTATTCGCTCGCCTATGGCGACCAGCCGGCGCTGATCTGCGAAATGGTCGACTGGGCGCGTGCCGCCGGTTTCGAAGTCGTCGCCGCCGGCAAAGGCACCAAATATCTCCCCGCGTATCACGACTCGACACCGGAGACAGTCTGGGACTATTACGGGTTCACGCCGGAACAAGTTGCGCGGGGAGACTACAACGCCCAGATGTTCAATTCCTTTCTCGACGGCACCAAGTCGGCGATCGAGATGACGGCGGTGGCCAATGCCACTGGTCTTACGCCTGCGCCGCAGGGGCTCGCGTTCCCGCCGTGCGGCGTCGATGATCTGCCGCGCATATTGAAGCCCGCCGCAGCCGGCGGCTGGTTGCATCACGCCGGACAGGTGGAAGTGATCTCGAGCTTGGAACGCGACGGCCGGCCGGTATTCCGCGATCTGAGGTGGGGCGTATACGTGACCTTCTCTGCCGACAGCGACTATGTGCGGCGCTGCTTCAGGGAATACGGCCTCATCACCGACGACACCGGCAACATCTCGGCGATGTACAAGCCCTATCACCTGATAGGCCTGGAACTCGGCATCAGCGTGGCTTCGGTCGGGCTGCGGCACGAGGCGACCGGAGCTGCGACCGGCTTCCGCGGCGACGTGGTGGCAGTCGCCAAGCGCGATCTCAAGGCCGGCGAAACACTGGACGGCGAAGGCGGCTATACGGTTTACGGCCGGCTCATGCCGGCACGGGACTCGCTTGCCTGCGGCGGATTGCCGATCGGACTCGCGCACGGCGTCAGGCTGAAGCGCGCCGTTACGCGGGGCGGCGTGGTGACCTGGCAGGATATTGCCGCGCCCGACAGCGACGCCGCGCGCCTGCGCCGCGAAATGGAAGCAGAGTTCGCCAGGGAATGGGGAGTGATCAGCCCGGCGCACGAAACGGTATGACGGATCCGCGCTGCCGGGATGCTAGTCTTACTGTGTTACAAAACGTCTCCCTCCCCTTCACGGGGAGGGTGGGGGTGGGGATGGGTTGGCATTGGCCTGCGTTTTCCCCATCCCATCCTGTCCTTCCCCTTGTCCCCCAAGGGGACTTCCTTCGGGGCGAGGGGAAGGCACCTGCTAACAGGCTTCTGATCATGGAGATTTTGTGACGCAGTAGTACTGTACTAGGGAACCTCTGGTTAAGTCGTCCCCGCGAAGGCGGGGATCCAGTAACTGTCTGAATATCCTCGATTCCCGCCATCGCGGGAATGACAAAACCATACTTAATCAGAGCTTCCCTAGCGGCCGGCGCGCCGGTTTTCAGGAAAATGTAAAACCTAAAACCCTATGCTCGAAGCAGCCAATCTTGAGTGCGTACGCGGTGACCGCAGGTTGTTCAGCGGTCTCGGCTTTTCGTTGAGCGGCGGCGAACTGTTGCGGGTGGCCGGGGCCAACGGCAGCGGCAAGACCAGTCTGCTGCGCATCGTGTGCGGGCTGCTGTCTCCGGCTGAAGGGGAAGTACGCTGGCGGGGCAGCAGCATTCGTTCGCTGCGTGAGGAGTACTGGAAAGAAATCGTCTACCTTGGACACTCGAACGCGGTGAAGGACGAGCTTACCGCGGCCGAGAACCTGACCGTCGCGTGCACGCTGGCCGGAATGAAGGTGGACCGCGGGCTGGTGCTTGCAGCACTGCACCGCTTCGGGCTGGCGGAGTGCGCAGCACTGCCGTCAAAAGCGCTGTCCCAGGGGCAGCGCCGCCGGGTATCCCTGGCGCGTCTGATCCTGAGCGAAAACCTGCCGTTGTGGATTCTTGACGAGCCGTTCACCGCGCTCGATGCCGCTGCGGTCGACTACGTGCGGACGCTGATTGCACAGCATGTAGCGCGCGGCGCGGCGGTGGTGTTCACCACTCACCAGGAAGCGGAAATCGTGGGGACGATGTCCACCCTCGATCTTGATACCTGGGCAAACTGAGATGCTGACGGCGCTACGCTGCGTAATCTATCGTGATTTGCTGCTGGCAATGCGGCGGCGCGCCGACGTGCTGACCGCGCTGCTGTTCTTTGTCATCGTGGTGAGCCTGTTTCCTCTGGGGGTCGGTCCCGAAGCCAACCTGCTGCGCACCATCGCCCCGGGCGTAATCTGGGTGGCCGCCCTGCTCGCCTCGATGCTGTCGCTGACCCGCATGTTCTCCGCGGATCATGCCGACGGCACCCTCGAGCAGATGCTGCTCAGCGCGGCCCCCCTGGGCGCGATTGTGATAGCCAAGGTGATTGCGCACTGGCTCGTCTCGGGCCTGCCGCTGGTACTGATCGCCCCGATCCTCGCGCTGCAGTTTGATTTAAATCAATCATTGCTATGGGTGCTGACGCTATCCTTGCTGATCGGAACCCCGGTATTGAGCCTGATCGGCGCCATCGGGGCGGCGCTTACGCTTGGATTGCGGGGAGGCGGAATATTGCTTTCGCTATTGGTGTTACCGCTTTACGTTCCGGTGCTGATCATAGGCGCCGGAACCGTCGATATCGCATCAGCGGGGCTGAGTGCGCAAGCGCACTTCCTGGTTCTGGGCGCATTTCTGGTGGTCGCGGCGGTATTCGCGCCATGGGCAGTCGCCGCCGCACTGCGCATATCGGCCGAGTAGCCGCGAAGGCAACCGGATTCCAATTTCATTGTCGAACCCTGTATAGTTACGGCTTCTGGCCTTACTACGGATAATGTCGATTTTGTCTGAAAAAACAATGACGGGGCACAACTGGACGCGCGCGAGTGTCAACTGGTTCAAATACTCCTCGCCCCAGACTTTTTTCCCCCTTGCAGCAAAGCTCGTCCCCTGGTTCGGGGCCGCGGCGGCGCTGCTGTGCGTGGCAGGCCTTTACATCGGCTTCTTCGTGGCCCCGACCGACGCCCAGCAGGGCGAGGCTTATCGCATCATATTCATCCACGTGCCGGCGGCCTGGATGTCGATGTTCATCTACGTCGTGATGGCTTTCTGGGCGGGCGCGGGGCTGGTGTTCAATACGCGCCTGTCCGGCATGATGGCCAGCGCGCTGGCCCCGAGCGGCGCGCTGATGACCTTCATCGCGCTGTGGACCGGCGCGCTGTGGGGCAAGCCGACCTGGGGCACCTGGTGGGTATGGGACGCGCGTCTCACCTCGGAACTGATCCTGCTGTTCCTGTATTTCGGCTTCATGGCGCTGCAGGCGGCGATCGACAACCCGCGCCGGGCCGACAAGGCCGGTGCCGTGCTCGCGCTTACCGGCGTGGTCAACATCCCGATCATCTATTTCTCGGTGCAGTGGTGGAATACATTGCATCAGGGCGCATCGGTGAGTCTGAAGAGCGCGCCCTCCATGGCGGCAACGATGTTTGCCGGCATGATCGTGATGGCGCTCGGCTTCTGGATGTACAGCATCGCCGCGGCGCTGCTGCGCGTGCGGTGTATCATCCTCGAGCGCGAGCACCGCAGCGACTGGGTCGCGCAGCACATGGGGACGCTGAAATGAACTGGGCAAGCTGGAACGATTTTTTCGCGATGGGCGGTTACGCGCTCTACGTATGGGGATCCTATGGCGTGACGCTCGGACTGATGATCACCGAGATCGTGCTGCTGATACTCAGAAAACGCAGCATTCTCGAACACCTTGGCCGTATCCGCGGCAGCACGCGGGGGACCCGGTGAAGCCCAGGCACAAGCGTTTCGCGATGATCACGACGGGAGTCGCCGCATTGGGTATCGCTGCGGTCCTGGTGTTGAACGCTTTCGAGAAAAATCTGGTGTTCTTCTTCACGCCCTCGCAGGTCGCGGCTAACGAGGCGCCGCAGGGACGCACTTTCCGTATCGGCGGCCTGGTCGAGCCGGGCAGCGTCAAGCGCCAGCCGGACGGCGTCACCGTGCAGTTCGTCGTCACCGATACCGCCCAGACCATTCCGGTACTCTACCGCGGCGCGCTGCCCGACCTGTTCCGTGAAGGCAAGGGCGTGGTCACGCAAGGACGCCTCGGCCCCGACGGCATGTTCCACGCCAGCGAGGTGCTCGCCAAGCACGACGAGAACTACATGCCGCCGGAGGCGGCCGAGGCGCTCAAGCAGGCGCATGCCAAAGGCGCACAGGCGGCGCAAACGCTGGTCACTAATCCACCGACAGGAAAATAACGCCAATGATTCCGGAACTGGGGCAGTTTGCGCTCTCGCTGGCGCTCACCCTCGCGCTGGCGCAGGGCATTCTGCCCATCGTCGGCGCGGCGCGCGGCAACTCCGCCTGGATGAACGTGGCGCGCCCGGCGGCGCAGGGACAGTTCGTGTTTGTCGCGATCGCTTTCGGCTGCCTGACCTACGCTTTCGTCACCAATGATTTCTCGGTGGGCTATGTCGCCACCAATTCCAATTCCGCGCTGCCCCTGCAATACCGCATTGCCGGGGTATGGGGCGGGCACGAAGGGTCGCTGCTGCTGTGGACGCTGATACTCGGGGTGTGGTCAGTGGCGGTTACCGCATTCAGCCGCCGCCTGCCGGAGGAAATGGTGGCGCGCGTGCTCGGAGTGATGGGGCTGGTGAGCGTGGGGTTCCTCGCCTTCATGCTGTTTACTTCGAATCCTTTTGACCGTTTGCTGCCCGCGCCCCCTGACGGGCGCGACCTGAACCCGCTGCTGCAGGATCCGGGCATGGTGCTGCACCCGCCGATGCTTTATATGGGCTATGTCGGGTTCTCGGTGGCGTTCGCGTTCGCCATCGCTGCGCTGCTCTCCGGCAAGCTCGATGCCGCGTGGGCGCGCTGGTCCCGTCCCTGGACTACGGTGGCGTGGATGTTTCTCACGCTCGGCATCGCGCTGGGCAGCTGGTGGGCGTATTACGAGCTGGGCTGGGGCGGCTGGTGGTTCTGGGATCCGGTGGAGAACGCGTCGTTCATGCCCTGGCTGGTGGGCACCGCACTGATCCACTCGCTTGCCGTTACCGAGAAACGTGGCAGCTTCCGCAGCTGGACCGTGCTGCTTGCTATTTTTGCGTTTTCTTTCAGTCTGTTAGGAACATTCCTGGTGCGTTCTGGCGTGCTCACTTCAGTACATGCCTTCGCCACCGACCCCAAGCGCGGCATTTTCATCCTGGCGTTCCTGAGCATCGTGATCGGCAGTTCGCTGGCGCTGTTCGCGTGGCGTACCGCACGCATCGGTCTGGGCGGCAGCTTCGATCTGGTGTCGCGCGAATCGCTGCTGCTCACCAACAACGTATTGCTGGCGGTGGCAACGGGCTCGGTCATGCTCGGCACGCTTTATCCGCTGGTGCTCGATGCGCTGGGGCTAGGCAAGATCTCGGTCGGCCCGCCGTATTTTGAATCCGTATTCGTGCCGTTGATGGCCCCGGCGCTGTTCCTGATGGGGGTCGGGCCGATCGCGCGCTGGAAAAAGGCCAGTCTGCCCGATCTCGCGGTGCGGCTGCGCTGGGCTTTCGCAGCGAGTCTCGCGACGGCGCTGCTGCTGCCGTTTGCGCTGGGCCACTGGAGCCCGCTGGTGAGCTTCGGATTGCTGCTCGCGCTGTGGATCGTGGCATCGAGTGTGACCAGCCTGCGGGACCGCATCAAGAACACCGCCTCCGGCGCGAGCGCATGGTCCCGCCTACGCGGCACGCCGCGCGCTTATTACGGGATGCTGCTCGCGCACCTCGGCGTGGCGGTGTTCGTCGTCGGCGTGACGCTGGTCAAGGGCTACGAGAGCGAGAAAGACGTGCGCATGGAGCCGGGCGACACGGTCGAGGTCGGCGGCTACACCTTTCGCCTGGCGGGCGTCACCGAGGTTCCCGGGCCGAATTACGTTGCGGTGCGCGCCACCATGCAGGTGAGCAGGAACGGCAGCAGCGTCACCACGCTCTACCCGGAAAAGCGTGTTTACAGGGTACAGCAGATGCCCATGACCGAAGCCGCAATCGATACCGGATTCACGCGGGATCTCTACGTGTCGCTCGGCGATTCGATCGGCGAGACTGCCTGGCTGGTGCGCGTGCAGCACAAACCGTTTGTGGACTGGATCTGGGGAGGCTGCGTGCTGATGGCGCTGGGCGGCCTGCTGGCGGCGAGCGACCGCAGATACCGCGTTGCCGTGCGCCGCCGGCACGAAGAAAAGGCACACGCGGCGGTACCACCGCGCGACCCGCAGGTCACACCGGTTCGTTGAGGCGAATGGGATGACCGCGGAAACTCCGAACAAGCCCCGGCTTTTTCTTCTTCCGCTGGGCGTTTTCTCGGCGCTCGTGGTGCTGCTCGGCGTGGGCCTCACGCTCAACCCGCGCGAAGTACCCTCGCCGCTCATCGACAAGCCCGCGCCGCACTTCGAGCTGCCGCAACTGCATGAGCCGGACAAGACGTTCTCCGAAAAGGACATGCTCGGAAAAGTATGGCTGCTCAATGTCTGGGCGTCGTGGTGCGTCTCCTGTCGTGTCGAGCATCCCGTGTTGCTGGATCTTGCCAGAAGCAATGCGGTGCCGATCTACGGGCTGAACTACAAAGACAGGCGCGAAGAAGGCGTCGCCTGGCTGCGAAGTCTGGGCGATCCTTACCGGCTCTCGGCGTTTGACGAAAACGGCAGAGTGGGTATCGACTACGGCGTCTACGGTGTTCCGGAAACCTACGTCATCGACAAGCGCGGCGTGATCCGCTACAAGCAGATCGGCCCGGTCACCCCTGAAATCGTGAAGACAAAAATTCTCCCCCTGGTAAACGAACTCAATCGTGGCTAAGGCGCTCGCGTTGCTTTTCCTGCTGCTGCTGGGCAGCGCCGCTTTCGGCCGGGAAGCGGCGCCGGCAGCGGAAGACCCCGCGCTCGAGAAGCGGGTGACCGCGCTCGCCGGGGAGCTGCGCTGCCTGGTATGCCAGAACCAGACGATCGCCGATTCGAATGCCGACCTCGCGGTGGATCTGAAGAATGAGATCCGCAAAAAAATGAAACAAGGAATGAGCGAACGCGAGATTATCGATTTCATGGTGGCGCGCTACGGCGATTTCGTACTCTATCGGCCGCCGTTCAAGGCGACCACAGTGATGCTGTGGCTGGGGCCCCTGCTGCTGCTTGCGGCGGGCCTGTTCACGCTGTTCCACAAGCTCGCACGCAGGCGCGCGCCGGAAAACGAACCGGGCGAAGCGGAACGCGCACGTGCCGCGCAGCTGCTTGCGGCCGAAAGCGAGACGGATAAACCATGACGGCGTTCCTGATCGCCAGCGGGCTGCTGATCGCCGGGGCCCTGCTTTTCATCGTGCCGCCTCTGCTCAGGAGCCGGCCCGCGGACCGTGTCTCGCGCAAAACAGTCAACATCACGCTCTACCGCGACCAGCTCAAAGAACTCGACGCCGACCTGCAGTCCGGAACCTTGAGCGCGGAGCATTACGAGAAGGCGCGGCGCGAACTCGAGGCCCGGCTGCTCGAGGACGTGGACGCAGGCGACGCCATGGCAGGCAGTCCGCGGCATGGACGCGCCAGCGCGATCGCACTGGGCCTGGCGCTGCCGCTGTGTGCGGTAGCGCTCTACCTGGCCGTCGGCAATCCGCAGGCGCTGGCGCCGCACCAGGCCGCGGATGCGCGCGGGCCGGCTCACGACATCACGCCTCAGCAAATCGAGGAAATGGTCCAGCGGCTCGCGACGCGCCTCCAGAACAATCCGGACAACGTCGAAGGATGGATCATGCTGGCGCGCGCCTACAACGCGCTCGGCCGCTTCGCGCAGGCCGCCTCCGCCTATGCCAGCGCAATAAAGCAGCTGCCCAATGATGCGCAACTGCTTGCGGACTATGCCGATACGCTGGCGATGGCGCAAGACCGGCGCCTGCAAGGCGAACCGGAAAAGCTTATCGCACGCGCGCTGCAAATCGATCCCGACAATATCAAGGCGTTAGCCTTGGCCGGCAGTCTGGCCTTCGATAACAAAAACTATGCCAAGGCCGTCGAATACTGGGAAAGGATTCTGCGGCTGGTGCCTCAGGATTCGGAATTCGCCCGCTCGGTCAGCGCCAGCGTGGCCGAAGCGCGGACGCTCGGCAAGGGGAGCGCGTCTGCGGCACCGCGTGACGCAAACGCCGCCGCGAGCAAACGTGGCGTGAGCGGCGTGGTGAAACTTGCGCCGGAACTCGCCGCGAAGGTCGCGCCCACCGACACCGTGTTCATCTTTGCCAGGGCCGCCGAGGGTCCGCGCATACCGCTGGCGATACTGCGCAAACAGGCGCGCGAATTACCGGTTACTTTCTCACTTGATGACTCGATGGCGATGGCACCGGGCGCCAGCCTGTCAAGCTTCCCGCAGGTCGTCATCGGGGCCCGCGTCTCGAAATCCGCGAACGCCAATCCCCAGCCCGGCGACCTGCAGGGAGTGAGCGCCCCCATCGCCAACAGCGCATCCGGGATCACCGTGGTGATTGATAGCGAGATCCGCTAGCAGCCTGCCGGACCTGGGGCCCCCATTCACCGGAACGGGTGGTGTTGACGGATCGCCGTCGATCGACGCTGCGGCGACAGGCTGCTTAAGAAAAGCTTTGCGTGTCGCAACGCCGTGTCGGCCGGAACCAACGTCGCTGGCATGGCGTTTTTTTCGCCTCGTTCTTTGGTTTTTTTCATTTAAAAAATAAAAAATGAAAAAAATAAAAAAATGAATGAATAAAAAAATGGTAAAAAAATGGGGTCAGACTCGATTTTCATCCCGCTTCGGCCTCCCCTTTGGCAACGGTGCAGCCCGTCGCCCCGAAAGTGCCTCAATCTTCTCCCGGAAGCGCCCATTGCCCAGCGCCCACGCCTTGTTCGTCGCTTCCCGGATCGCGTCAAGATCGGCCTTGGCCAGCTGCGCACGAAACAGCTGACGGTAGGCGGCTTGCCGTTCCTCTTCCGCCCTGCCCAGCCGCCGGTAGAGCAGGTGCGGCGTCAACAGTGCATCGGGCTCGCCCTGCGCATGGGCGCGGTAGCTTGACCAGCGATAATCCCCCGGGTGCTCCACCATGCCGGCGCGCACCGGGTTGAGTTCGATATAGCGCATACAGGTCAGCAGATAGCTTTCGGCATCCACCACCGTGGCCTTGTAGCGCCCCTCCCACAGCGTGCCAGTGCGCTGATAGGTGTAGTTGAAATACTGCACATACTTGCGCCCCAGCGACTGCATGCCCTTGCTCAGCGCGGTCTCGGTCGCAGGGGTCGCGAGCAGATGAATATGATTGGTCATGAAGACATAGGCATGGATCGCCACGCCATGATCCCGGGCCGCCTCGCCCAGGCATTGGGCGAACTTCACATAATCGTCATCCGAGACGAAAACCGGATCGCGGTTGTTGCCGCGCAGGATCACGTGCTGGGGACAGTTCGGCGCAAAATAGCGTGGCAGGCGGGCCATAAGCCATTGGAAGAAAAATTACAGGCGCTTAGTCTAGCTCTAGAGCCAAATAAATCGAGTCTGACCCCATTTATCTTGATCAGCGGCGGAGTGAGTTACGCCCGCTCGGATCGCAGGAACAAGGGGTATACCGACGCGCCGTTTGACGAGAGTTATTCGGCGCAGTACATCGCCACCCTGCCAGTGGGCACGCAATGGGACGACCACCCGTTGCTGAGAAAATTCATCTACGCGGATCGCGAACGCGACAAGTTCCGGTTTTCGCTCAATGCCTCGCCGCATGAAATGGTGTCGCTGCAGTTCCGTGCCGACTACAACCAGGACGATTACAAGAACTCCATACTGGGCCTCACCAAGACCAAGAGCGAGAGCTATACCGTCGATGCATCGGTCACGCCGAAACAGAACCTGACGCTCTACGCCTACTACACCTACGACAACTACAAGTCGAACCAGACGGGCAGGAGTTTCAACTCGACCAACAAGCTGGCGCTGTCGACCCCGCTCACTTCCACGAGCGACTGGTTCAACACCTCCGATGACCGCATCGACACTTTCGGCGTGGGATTCAAGGTGAAGGAGCTGATGGGAGGCAAATTCGACCTCGGTGGCGACTACACCTACTCGTATGGACTGGGAAAAATCAACACGGCAGTCGGCTCCGCCCTGACCGCGGCGCCGATACCCGATCTGGTCTCACGGTTCCAGAGTTTGCAGCTCTACGGCACATACAAGCTGCAGAAAAACGCGACCCTCAGGCGGAGTCTGCTGCATCGCAAACTGCGCACCGACGACTGGGCGTGGGACAGCGTCAACCCCAACACCATGGCGAACGTGCTCTCGACCGGTCAGTTGAGCCCCAACTATTCGGTCAATGTGATCGGTGTGTCGGTCAGCTACAAGTACTGGTAGACGCTTAAGACGACCCAGGCGGTCTCACCCAAGACAACGCCCCGAACGGTTCGGGGCGTTGTTTTTTCGGCGACCGGTTTTCACCAGATATCAGGGATGGGGTGCTGTCCTTCATGCATAGGCGTCCCTCAATTTGACAATATTAACTAAAACTCCAAAAATACCCTTGGCGAAAACCAGCGAAGGCGGAGTTCCATGCAACGACGCGACTTCATCAAGATCTGCGCCGCAACCGCAGCCATTGGCACCCAACCGGCATTTGCGGCCAGGGACCTCAAGCCGCGCTTCTACTCGCGCGCGCTGCTGGTCGACGAGCGCAGGCAGCCGCTGAAAGCAGCCGGCCTGGCCGCAGGGCGGAATTATATTTTTCACTACCCGTTCGAAGCCACGCCCTGCTTCCTGCTCAACCTCGGCAAGCCCACGGTGCAGAACGTGACGCTCAAGACCGGGGACGGCGGCAGCTACGAGTGGCCCGGCGGCGTGGGACCCAACAGTGCGATCGTCGGCTACTCGGCAATCTGCGCCCACCGCATGACCTACCCCACGCGCCAGATCAGCTTCATCAGCTATCGCGACCAATCGACCGCCTCCAGGATCACGCGCCCCAACATGATTCACTGCTGCTCGGAGCACAGCGAATACGACCCGGCCTCGGGCGCGCGGGTGATGGGCGGCCCTGCCCCGCAACCGCTGTCGGCGATTCTGCTCGAGCACGACCGCAATACCGATGCACTCTACGCGGTCGGCACCTTGGGCGGTGAAATGTTCAATACTTTCTTTGAAAAGTTCGAGTTCAAGCTAGCGCTCGATTATGGCGCCGACCGCATGAAAAACCGGGTTTCCACACACAGTGTCGTGATCGAACTGGAGAGTTTCTGCAAGCAACAAGTCAGGTGCTGATCATAAAACACTTAAAAATCAATATATTAAAGATATTTTTCGGCGCCGTACGCTACCCGGACACGAGGCTTGCCGGCGTGTCACCCTGCAGTTAAGTGAACTCAACCACCCAGGAGGAAAAGAAACATGAAACAAGCATTGAGCGTAGTGTCCTGTTCGCTGCTGCTCGCGGCCTGCGCGGCAACCTCGGAAAAAGAAGGGCCGTCGGCAACCGCCGTGCTGCAGCCCAGGAGCGGCAGCCAGGTTCACGGCACGGTCAAATTCACCCAGGTCGGCGAGCAGGTGCGCGTGACCGGAGAAGTGGCAGGCCACGCCCCCGGCAGCAAGGGCTTCCATATCCACGAAAAAGGCGATTGCAGCGATCCCAAGGCGATAAGCGCCGGTGGCCATTTCAACCCCGTCAAGGCCAAACACGGGGCGCCCGGCAGCGGCCACGCCGGCGATCTCGGCAACCTGGTTTTCGATTCGTATGGCAAGGCCACCATCAACATGGTGGTCAGCGGCATCGTGGTCAGCAAGGACGCGCCCAACGGCATCATCGGCCGCGGCCTGATCGTCCATATGGACCAGGATGACCTGAAGACCGATCCCACCGGCAATGCCGGCGGCCGCGCCGCCTGCGGCGTGATCGGCTGAACCGTCCGCGCGTGTTGCGGATCTACTGCAGCAGGCTGCCCAGGCCCGGCAGCACGTAACACAGCAGCCCGTCGCCGGCGAAGGCGGCGGGCCGCATTGCCTTGAGGATGCCGAAAATTCCCAATCCGCCGATAACCGTGCCGGTCGCCAGGCGCACCGGGCGCAGCGCCGCAAACTTCCTGAACTGGCCGAACAGCAGCGCGATGGCGAGCATGTTGGGCAGCGTGCCCAGGCCGAAAGCCAGCATCACCAGCGCGCCGTGGCGGACGTCGGCGGTCGCCATCGCGGTCAGCAATACCGCATAGACCATGCCGCACGGCAGCCATCCCCATACCGCGCCCAGCCCCAGCGCACGCGGCACGGAATCGACCGGCAAAAACCAGCGGGAATAAGGTTGGATGCGGCGCCAGACGATACTGCCCACGGCTTCGAGACCGCGCGCGATCGGCGTCACGCCGGCCAGGTACAACGCCATTATCAGCAGCACGGCCCCCGCCATGAACAGCAGCGTCTGCTGCGCCAGCGGCCCGCCGCGTAGCGCAAGCCCGCCCTGGCCGAGCGCGCCGGCCAGCGCCCCGGCCACGGCATAGCTGAAGATGCGGCCGCCGTTATAGGCCAGTGCATGACGCCATTGCCCCGCGACCGCGCCACCATCGGCGCGCGGCCGGCAGACAGCGCCGACAATGCCGCCGCACATCGCCGCGCAATGCGCGCCGCCCATCAGCCCGGCGGCGAATGCCGCAAGCAGGATCGCCTCAAGCCAGCCGTTCATCTCTTGATAACGCGTGACCGGCGACCAGTGGCTGGTGACGCGTCACCGCAAAAAACTTTCCTCTCTTCACCATTCACTATTCACCATTCACCGTCTTCATATCACCCGGGAGTAGCGGCCCACTTCGCGTGCGTGCCGCAGATACTTGTCGAACACCATGCAGAGGTTGCGGATCAGCATGCGCCCCTTGGGCGTCACGTTGATCCAGCGATCATTGAGTTCGAGAAGACCTTGTTGCTCAAACTCACGCAATTCGGCCACTTCTTCCGTGAAATATGAATCAAAATCAATAAGATAGGATATTCCCACCGCTTCTTTCGACACGCTGAAATGACACATCAGCGCCTGGATCACGGCGCGCCGCAGCAGATCGTCGGCCGACAGCTCCATGCCACGCATGATCGGCAACTCATTGCGCTCGAGGCTATCGTAGTAGTCTTCGAGGGCACGGTGGTTCTGGCTGTAAGTCGGGCCGATGTTGCCGATCGCGGATACGCCCAGCGCCATCAGATCGCATTCGGCATGGGTCGAGTAGCCCTGGAAATTGCGGTGCAGCCTGCCCTGCCGCTGCGCAGCCGCCAGAGAGTCTTCCGGCAGCGCGAAATGATCCATGCCGATGTAAACGTATCCAGCCTCGGTCAGCCGCTGTGCCGCCAGCGCCAGCAGCTTCAGCTTGGTTTCCGGCGACGGCAGATCGGCTTCATGGATCCGGCGTTGCGATTTGAAGCGCGTCGGCAAATGCGCGTAGTTGTAGATCGCGACCCGGTCGGGCCGCGCGACGGCGACCCGCGCCAGGGTGCGGTTGAAGGTGGTCAGGTTCTGCTTCGGCAAACCGTAGATCAGATCGACGTTGACCGATAGGAAGCCTTCCTGCCGCGCCGCCTCGATGATGGCCAGCGTCTGCGCCTCGCTCTGCAAACGGTTCACCGCCCGCTGCACGTCGGGGTCGAAATCCTGCACGCCCAGACTCAGCCGGTTGAAGCCCATGGCGCGCAATGCGGCAATCGTTTTCTCGTCCACCGTTCTCGGATCGATTTCAATCGAATATTCGCCGTCGGGCGAGAAATTGAAATGCCGCCGCAACGTTGCGAACAACGCCCGCATCTGTTCCGTGCTGAAGAAAGTCGGCGTGCCGCCGCCCCAGTGCATCTGCTCAACCCGCGGATCCTCGCTGAACAGCTGGGCCTGCAGCGCGATTTCTTTTTCGAGATAGCCGAGATACTCCACGCCGCGACTCTTGTTGCGGGTCACGATCTTGTTGCACGCACAGTAGTAGCAGATGGTGCTGCAGAACGGCAGGTGCACGTATATCGAGAGCGCACGCTGGATGCCGCCGATATTGCGCTTGGCCGCCCACGACCTGTAGGCGTCCGGCCCGAATGCCTCCACAAAGCGGTCGGCAGTGGGATAGGACGTATAGCGCGGGCCGTTGCGGTCGAGCCTGCGGATGAGATCCAGGTCGACTTCGAACGGCAGATGATCGGAAACTGAATTCATGCTGGGTTGTTACCTCGTGACGAAGAATATCGCATTGTGGAGGGGCGGCATTTTGATCTAGGTCAAACCAGTGTTAATATGGGCGCCGCTCGTCCATCGCCGCAGATTTACGGGAAAGCCCATGCCATCCCCCAGTCTCACGCCCATCGACGTCAACAGGCTCAAGGCCGTTTGTTCGACGTGCAGCCTGCACGAGTTATGCCTGCCCGCCGGGCTCGATCAGCGCGAACTCGAGATCTTCGGCCGGCTGTTCAACCGCCGCCGGCCGGTGAAGCGCGGCGATTATCTCTACCGCGCCGGCGCGGAGCTGCAATCGCTCTACGCGCTGCGCACCGGCTTCATGAAAAGCTGTGTGCTGCACGAGGACGGCCGCGAGCAGGTCGCGGGCTTTCACATGATGGGCGACCTGCTGGGGCTTGACGCCATCAGCTCCAACAGCCACACCTGCGACACGGTTGCGCTTGAAGACAGCGATGTCTGCGAGATTCCGTTTTCTTCTCTGGAAAAACTGTCGCGCGAGATTCCCTCGCTGCAGAATCATTTTCACCGCATCATGAGCCGCGAAATCGTGCGCGACCATGGCGTGATGCTGCTGCTCGGCAGCATGCGCGCCGAAGAACGCCTTGCCGCTTTCCTGCTCAATCTGTCCCAGCGCTTTGCCGTGCGCGGTTATTCACCGACCGAATTCAACCTGCGCATGACGCGCGAGGAAATCGGCAGCTATCTCGGGCTCAAACTCGAAACCATCAGCCGCGTGCTGTCCCGTTTCCAGGAAGAGGGGCTGATCGAGGTGCAGAATAAGCACATCAAAATCAAAAAGCCGGAAAAACTGCATGCACTGATCGGCCAGACCGCCTGTAAAATCTGACCCGCGCTGCGGTCAGAACCTGCAGTCGTCTGCCGCACTGGACCACCCCAACACCCCCGTCACGCCGGCCAGCACGCTCAGCGTGGCCGGCCGCCAGCGGGGGGTTCCTCGCGCTTGGGGCATCCGACGGGCCGGCTTGCGGGTTCGAGCGGGCACAGGCGGTTGATATCGACAGCGCTGCGCTGCAGGAAACAGGTGAAAGCGCTGGAAGCAGCGGCGAATATCCAGAACAGGATTAAGCAGCCTGTCGCCGCAGCGTCAATCAACGGCGATCCGTTAACGCCACCCGTTCCGGTGAATTGGGGCCAAGTCCGACAGGCTGCTTGCCGCAAGCTGCAATTCCGCCTGCTCCGGCACGCGCCATTCTCCGGTCAGGCGCCAGCTGCGGCTCTCGTCCTCGAGCGTCACCAGCCAGCGCCCGGCGCGCGGTGCCGCGATCGCAGCCTCGTATCCGCCGGCGCCGGCAGCGGCGAGCGGCACCAGCCGGTCCATGCCGGCGCGCGTCGGATGCACGATGCGCAACTGCAACGCAGCCGGCAGCGTTCCCGCCCCCGACAGCGTGACCCGGATGCGGCCCGATGCGGCGTCCCATGCGAGCTGCGCGCGATAACCGCGCACCACCGCAGTGTGATCGCGCGTCAGCGTCTGATTGATCGCAAGCCCCCGCTTGTAATAATCATCGGCCACCAGGCCGTCATCGCTTTTGAGCGCGAGCCACAGCGTGATCGCGCTCGCCACCACCACCAGCGTCGGCCCCGCCATCAGCAGCCAGGGCCACGGCTCGCGGTACCACGGTACTGCGCCAACAGATTTCAGTGGCATTTACCCCCCAAGCCACAGAGAACTCTGCGGCCAAAGATCATTTTACGAAAAACCGCGATTTCTCGTCGGCTTTCACGCGCGGCTCGTCGCTGTCCGCGACATGAAACACGATGACATGCGAGCCCGGCCTGATGCCGGCGGGATCGACGCGCACCGCGACCGCGACGGCCTGCGTAGTGGCGCCGGGGACTTCCACCGGCTGCCGGGTCACCACCTTGAGACCCTCCAGCCCCGACACGGCGATGCTATAGCGATGCGGCCGCTCGTCGGTATTCATGATCTGCAGGTGATAGACGTTCTCGATCAGACCGTCCTCGACTTCGCGCGCGAGCGTGGCGCGGTCGCGAATCACGTCGACCTTGAGCGGCGATCTGAGGTAGAGCGCGGCCATAAGCGCCAGAACGACCGCAAGTAGCACCGCGCTGTAGACCAGAACGCGTGGCCGGAAAACATGCGCGACGATCTTGCTTTCCGGATACTTGCGCTCGACCGCGTTCTCCGTCGAATACCGGATGAGACCGCGCGGATAGCCCATTTTGTCCATCACCTGGTTGCAGCCGTCGATGCACGCCGCGCAACCTATGCACTCGTATTGCAACCCCTGGCGGATGTCGATCCCGGTCGGGCAGACCTGCACGCAGATGTCGCAATCGACGCAGTCGCCCAGGCCCGAAGCCTTGTAATCGGTCGATCTGCTGCGCGAGCCGCGCGGCTCGCCGCGATGCGCATCATAGGTGATGACCAGCGTGTCGGGATCGAACATCACGCCCTGGAAGCGCGCGTACGGGCACATGTATTTGCACACCTGCTCGCGCATCCAGCCGGCGTTGCCGTAGGTGGCAAAGCCGTAGAACAGGATCCAGAACGTCTCCCACGGGCCGAGGTTCCGGTTCATGACTTCGGCGACCAGGGTCTTGATCGGGGTGAAATAGCCGACAAAGGTGAAGCCGGTCCACAACGCGAGCGCGATCCAGATCGCATGCTTGAGCGACTTCAGGGCAAGCTTGCGCGGGCCGATCACCCCCTTGTCGAGCCGCATGCGCTGCAGGCGGTCGCCTTCCACGACATGCTCGATCCACATGAACATCTCGGTATAGACCGTCTGCGGACAGGCATAGCCGCACCACAGACGGCCGGCGATCGCGGTAAAAAGAAACAGCGACAATGCCGAAATCACCAGCAGCGCGGTGAGGAAAATGAAATCCTGCGGCCAGAACACCCAGCCGAAGATGTAAAACTTGCGCGCGCCGAGATCGAACAGCACCGCCTGGCGGTCATTCCAGACGAGCCACGGCGTGCCATAGAAAACCAGCTGCGTGAGGAGCACCACTGCGACGCGCCCGCCGGCGAACCAGCCGTGCACCGCGCGCGGATAGATTTTCTTGCGTACCTCGTAGAGTTCGACCGCTTCGGGCGTGCTCACAGGCGCAAGCTCATGCGCGGCCCTGTTCAAAGCCGGCCTCCGCGGCAGCCGTCACAGCACAGCACGAGCAGCGCGCGAATCAACCGTGCGTCGTGTCGCTATCCGTTTCGTGAGGATGGCCCGCAGGTTCACTTATCGACACTCGACAGACCCCACACGTAGGCCGCAAGCAGATGGATCTTGCCTTCATCGAGAAAGTCCTTGTGCGCCGGCATGGCAGTGGCAGTGGCGCCGGCCGCGGCCGTATCGGCGCGGCGTCCCTTCATGACGGTCTCGATGATGGTTTTCTCTGAACCGCCGTAGAGCCAAATGTTGTCGGTCAGGTTGGGCGCGCCCAGCGCCGGGTTGCCCTTGCCATCCGCGCCATGGCAGGCGGCGCACACCGTATTGAACGTGGACTTGCCGCGGGAAGCACGCAGGCTGTCGTGGGTGCGCCCCGAGAGCGACAGCACATAATGCGCGACGTCCTTTGCCCCTTCGTCGCCGCCCACCACCGCGCCGAGCGCCGGCATCACGCCATTGCGCCCGTTGGCAATGCTTGCCTTGATGGTTTCCGGATCGCCGCCGTAGAGCCAGTCCTGGTCACGCAGATTGGGGAACCCCCTGGCGCCGCCGGCGTCCGACCCGTGGCACTGCGCACAATAGGTGAGAAACAGCCGCTGTCCCATCTGCCGCGCTTCCGCGTCGGCGGCAACCGCCTTGATGTCCTGCTTGAGAAACCTGTCGAAAATCGGGTTGTAGGCCGCCGCGGCTTTCGACCGCTCTTGCTGATACTGCCCCTGCGAGCTCCAGCCGAAGTAGCCGGCGTAGCTGCCGAGGCCGGGATAGAGCACGAGATAGACCAGGCTGAAGACGATGGTGATATAGAACAGCCACATCCACCAGCGCGGCAGGGGATGGTTCCATTCGGTGAGATCCTCGTCCCAGGTGTGGCCGGTGGTGCCGACCTGCTGACTCGGCGCGGCGCGCTTGGTCGACAGCGCCTTGAGCAGCACTGCGCAGGCAATGATGCTGACCAGCGTGATCAGCGCGATGTAGATGCCCCAGACTTCGCTTGTGAAATCGCTCATCGTGGTTTTCCTTTATGACCGGCCCTGATGCCGGTTGCCGGATTCCGGCTCGTCATCGAAAGGCAGCCGCGCGGCGGCGTCGAACGCCTGCCTGCGCTTGCCGCTCCAGGCCCACGCGACGATGCCGATAAACACCACCAGCAGGACGAGCGTCAAAACCGATCGTGCAAAATTGATATCCATATGCATTACCTCACGTTCCTCAGCACGGTACCCAGGCCCTGCAGATAGGCGATGACCGCATCCATCTCGGTCCTGCCTTTTACGCTCTCGGCGGCCTTTGCAATCTCCTCATCGGTGTAAGGCACGCCGAGCGCGCGCAGAGCGCGCATTTTCGCCGGCAGGTCCGCAGCATTAAGCGGAGCCCGCTCAAGCCATGCGTAGGCCGGCATATTGGACTCGGGCACGACGTCGCGCGGATTGGCGAGATGCACGCGGTGCCACTCGTCGGAATAGCGCAAGCCCACGCGCGCGAGATCCGGCCCGGTGCGCTTCGATCCCCACAGGAACGGGTGGTCATAGACGAACTCCCCCGCCACCGAGTAGTGCCCGTAGCGCTCGGTTTCGGCGCGGAACGGCCGGATCATCTGCGAGTGGCAGTTGTTGCAGCCTTCGCGGATGTAGATGTCGCGGCCCGAGAGCTGCAGCGGCGTGTAGGGCTTCAACCCCGCCACCGGCTGCGTCGTCGATTTCTGGAAGAACAGCGGCACGATCTCGACCAGACCGCCGACGCTTACCACCAGGATCATCAGGATGATCAGCAGCCCCAGGTTCTTTTCGATCAATGCATGACCGGAAGTTGTGTTCATGTCCTTGCTCTCCAGTTACGCGTGCGCCGGCTGCGCGGCGGGGATCGTCGCGTCGACCGCCCGGTGACCGACGACGGTCTTCCAGGTGTTGTAGACCATGATCAGCATGCCCGACAGGTAAAGCAGCCCGCCGAGCAGCCGGATCGTGTAGTAGGGATAGGTCGCCTTCACCGCCTCCGCAAAGCTGTAGGTGAGCGTGCCGTCGGGATTGACCGCGCGCCACATCAGCCCCTGCATCACGCCGGCGATCCACATCGCGGCGATATAGAGCACGATGCCGACGGTGGCAACCCAGAAGTGCAGCGTCACTAGCCGCATGCTGTGCATCTCCGTCTGCCCGAACAGACGCGGGATCAGATAGTAGATGCTGCCAATGGAAACCATGCCAACCCAGCCGAGCGCCCCCGAGTGCACGTGGCCGATCGTCCAGTCGGTGTAATGCGACAGCGCATTCACCGTCTTGATCGACATCATCGGGCCCTCGAAAGTCGACATGCCGTAAAACGACAGCGACACGATAAGAAACTTGAGAATGGGATCGTCGCGCAGTTTGTGCCACGCGCCGGACAGCGTCATGATGCCGTTGATCATGCCGCCCCACGAAGGCGCCAGCAGAATCAGCGAGAACAGCATGCCGATCGATTGCGCCCAGTCGGGCAGCGCGGTGTAATGCAGGTGGTGAGGACCCGCCCACATGTAGGTGAAGATCAGCGCCCAAAAATGCACCACCGACAGCCGGTAGGAATAGACCGGCCGGCCGGCCTGCTTCGGGATGAAGTAATACATCATGCCGAGGAAGCCCGCCGTCAGGAAAAAGCCGACCGCGTTGTGGCCGTACCACCACTGCACCATCGCATCCTGCACCCCGGCGTAGGCCGAGTAGGATTTCCACAGGGTGACCGGGATTTCGGCGCTGTTGACGACGTGCAGCAGCGCAACCGTCAGAATGAAGGCGCCGAAGAACCAGTTGGCGACATAGATGTGCGGTGTCTTGCGCCTGGCGATGGTGCCGAAAAACACGATCGCATACGCGACCCACACCAGCGTGATCAGCACGTCGATCGGCCATTCGAGTTCGGCGTATTCCTTGGCCGTGCTGATGCCGAGCGGCAGCGTGATCGCGGCCGCCACGATCACCGCCTGCCACCCCCAAAACGTGAAGGCGGCAAGACCATC
>JAIESJ010000090.1 GCA_019746155.1 Burkholderiales bacterium | reverse complement strand
TTGCACTTTGGCAAGTTCGACGTACCAGTCGCAGTACTCGTCCCATACGAGTTCATAAATGGTGCGCGCAAGATTGTCGAAACGGTATTCATGAAACGCCTGGTGCGCATCGGCTTCCGCGCGCTGCAGACGGCTCACCATCCACTTGTCGGCGACGGAGAATTCGACCAGTTGCGTTTCCCCCATCCCTGTTCCTTCCTCCAAGGGGGGAAGGAAACTGTCTGCCCCCCTCTCCTCCCGGGAGAGGGGCGGGGGTGAGGGCTGGAGCCCGGTATCCTTGCCGGCGCAGTTCATCAGCACGAAGCGCGTGGCGTTCCACAGCTTGTTGCAGAAGTTGCGGTAGCCCTCGCAGCGCGACAGGTCGAACTTGATGTCGCGGCCGGGCGAGGCGAGGCTGGCGAAGGTGAAGCGCAGCGCGTCCGTGCCGAAGGCCGGGATGCCGCCGGGAAACTCCTTGCGCGTACGCTTTTCTATGGCTTGCGCCTGGCGCGGGTCCATGAGACCGAAGGTGCGCTTCTTGACCAGGTCCTCGATGCCGATGCCGTCGATCAAGTCGATCGGATCAAGCACGTTGCCTTTGGATTTCGACATCTTCTGCCCTTCGGCATCGCGGATCAGGCCGTGCACGTAGACGTGCCTGAACGGGATCTTGCCGGTGATGTGCCTGGTCATCATGACCATGCGCGCCACCCAGAAGAAGATGATGTCGAACCCGGTGACCAGCACTGATGAGGGCAGGTAGAGATCCAGTGCCGGGTTGGATTTGGTCGGATAGTCGGGCGTCCAGTCGAGCGTGGAGAACGGCCACAGCGCCGAGGAGTACCAGGTGTCGAGCACGTCCTCGTCGCGCTTCAAATTGCCGGTGTAGCCGTTGGCGGCGGCCTGGGCCTGGGCTTCGGCCTCGTCGTGGGCGACATAGACATTGCCCGCGTCGTCGTACCATGCGGGAATCTGGTGCCCCCACCACAGCTGGCGCGAGATGCACCAGTCCTGGATGTTGTTGAGCCACTGGTTGTAGGTGTTGACCCAGTTTTCCGGCACGAACTTGATCTCGCCCGAGGCCACGCATTCCAGCGCCTTGCCGGCGATGGATTTTCCGTCGGGGCCGGGCTTGCTCATGGCGACGAACCACTGATCGGTGAGCATCGGTTCGACCACTTCGCCGGTGCGGCCGCAGCGCGGCACCTTGAGCCGGTGCTTCTCGGTTTTCTCCAGGAGGCCTTGGATTTCGAGATCGGCGACGATCTGCTTGCGCGCTGCGTAGCGATCGAGGCCGCGGTAGGCGGCCGGGCCGTTGTCGTTGATCCTCGCGTCCAGCGTCAGGACGCTGATCATGGAAAGCTTGTGGCGTTGGCCGATCTGGTAGTCGTTGAAATCGTGCGCTGGCGTGATCTTGACGCAGCCGGTGCCGAATTCGCGGTCGACGTACGGGTCGGCGATGATCGGGATGCGACGATCGGTGAGCGGCAGTTTGATTTCCTTGCCGATCAGGTGCGTGTAGCGCTCGTCTTCCGGATTCACGGCGACCGCGGTGTCGCCGAGCATGGTCTCCGGCCGCGTCGTGGCCACCGTCAGGTGGTCCGAACCGTCAGCCAGCGGATAGCGGATGTGCCAGAGGAAGCCGTCCTCCTCTTCGTTTTCCACTTCCAGATCGGACACGGCGGTGAGCAGCTTGGGGTCCCAGTTCACCAGCCGCTTGCCGCGGTAGATGAGGCCCTCGTTATAGAGGCGGACGAAAGTCTCGGTGACGGTCTTTGACAGCCCCGCATCCATGGTAAAGCGCTCGCGTGACCAGTCGCAGGAGGCGCCGAGCCGGCGCATCTGGCGCGTGATGGTGGAGCCGGAGTATTCCTTCCATTCCCATACCTTCTCGACGAACTTCTCGCGGCCGAGATCGTGGCGCGAGATGCCTTGCGCTTCCAGCTGGCGCTCGACCACGATCTGGGTGGCGATGCCGGCGTGATCGGTGCCCGGTTGCCACAGGGTATTGTCGCCACGCATCCGATGGTAGCGGGTGAGCGCATCCATGATGGTCTGATTGAATCCGTGGCCCATGTGCAGCGTGCCGGTGACATTGGGCGGCGGCAGCAGGATGCAGAAGCCGGCCGGTTTGGCCGGGTCGAGCCCGGCCTTGAAGTAGCCGTTGTTTTCCCAGACCGGGTACCAGCGCGATTCGATGGCGGCCGGCTCAAAACTCTTGGCGAGTTCCATGTGTTGTGGCGCAGGGGGAGGCGATTCGGAGAAAGCCGGCATTATACCCGACCCGGACGGAGCATCGGGCCCGCCTGCAGGCCCGGATTCGAGAGCGAGCCGCAGGTTCCGGATCTGTGTCTGCAGCGTTTCCTCGATCGAGGCGCGCACCATGGCGCTGATATCGGCCTTGAGGCTGTGCGTGATTTTCTGTAGTGCCTGATCAAGCGCGGCGCCGATATCCGGCATGAAACGCTCCTGCACCACGCCGGCAATGTGATCGTCGAGGTCTTTTTTCAGCTTCTGATAGACGCCGTGTTCGAGGTTCTGCACCTGCACGCGGGAGATGACTTCGGTCTGCAGTGCCGGTTGCGGCGGGAGGTCGGGCGCCGGTGCCGCGGCGGGCGCGTCCCGTAGCGCTGCGGTGACGGAGGCCGCCGGTATTTCGGGAACAACGATTTCGGTCAGCACCGGAATATCGGCTGTACCGGTTCCGGCGTCGACGATTTCAGTGAGCAGTGGTACGCCGGCATCGTCACAGGCCGGTGGCGTGGCCCCGTTCCCCGGCGCATCCGCCGCCGGACGGCGATGACGCGCGAGCAGTGCGTCAGCACGCTTGAGCAGGTCTTCGCTTTCTTCGTTCCGGGTCGGGTTCTGTGCCATCGCCGCAGCAGGCTTTAATGGACAGGATTAACAAGATTGCCTTGAGTTGAGGATTCCGGTGTTCTTGAAATCATGTCAATCCTGTCTATTCATTCAACTTGGACAAATCGTGGGTGCGGATTTCGTAGCCGCGGTCGCGATAGAATTTGAAGCGCTCGCGTGCGCCCTTGCGATCTCCGTCGTCGCGGCTCACGATTTCGATCAGGCGCTGGAAACGGCTGAAAAAAGGCGGCCATTCCTCGCGCAGATTGAGCAGCACCTGATCGTGCGGCGGGTCGCCGCCGTCGTGATCGATGATGACCGGCGTCACCGGCGCCAGCGGGTCGCCGGGGAAACAGTGCGGAATGAAGCTGATCGCAGGCGTTGTCCACAGCAGGCGGTCGAAGCGCTGCGCGGTCTCCGCTTCCGGACAGAACACCACCACGCGCAGGCCGTGATTGAACGCCTTGGCCGCGAGCCGGCAGGCGGTGTGCAGCTTGTCTTCGACGTGGGTGTAGAAATCGATCTGCGTCATCTTGCGGGTGAATGGTGAATAGTGAATGGTAAATCGTTACCGTCTGCGTCTCGGGTTCGATTCACCATTTACGATTCACCGCTTCTGAGCGCGGTTGATCAGGAACTGGGTGAGCAGCGGCACCGGCCGGCCGGTCGCGCCTTTGTCCTTGCCCGATTTCCAGGCGGTGCCGGCGATGTCGAGATGCGCCCACTTGAGTTTTTTGGTGAAGCGCGCAAGAAAACACGCCGCGGTCACGCTGCCGGCCGGTCGGCCGCCGATGTTGGCGAAATCGGCGAAATTGCTCTTGAGCTGTTCCTGATAGTCGTCCCACAGCGGCATGTGCCAGGCACGGTCGTAGGCCGCATCGCCCGCCGCGAGCAATTCCCGGGCAAGCGCATCATCGTTGGCGAACAACCCGCTTGCAACATGGCCCAGCGCAATGACGCAGGCTCCGGTGAGCGTCGCGATGTCCACTACCGCGGCGGGACTGAAGCGCTCGGCATAGGTCAGCGCATCGCACAGGATGAGCCGCCCCTCGGCGTCGGTGTTGAGAATCTCTATGGTCTGTCCCGACATGCTGGTGACGATATCGCCGGGCTTGGTGGCGCGGCCGCCGGGCATGTTCTCGGTGGCGGGGATGACGCCGACCACGTTCATCGGCAGTTTCATTTCGGCAGCCGCTTTTAAAGTGCCGAGCACGCTCGCCGCGCCGCACATGTCGAACTTCATCTCGTCCATTTCCGGCGCGGGTTTGAGCGAAATGCCGCCGGTGTCGAAAGTAACGCCTTTGCCGACCAGCACGACCGGCTTCGCCGATTTCGCGCCGCCGCGATATTCGAGCGTGATCAGCTTGGGGGGTTGGGCGCTGCCGCGCGCCACCGACAGCAGCGCGCCCATGCCGAGCTTTTCCATATCTTCGCGCTCCAGCACCTGGATTCTCATGCGATAGCGCCTGGCGAGATTGCGCGCCTGCTCGGCGAGATAGGTCGGGGTGCAGACGTTGCCGGGCAGATTGCCCAGATCCTTCGCGAGGCCCACGCCATGGGCAATCGCCAATCCCTGTTCGAGTCCGTGCTCGGCGAGCCGTTGCTCGGCTTTGTCACCGATGCCCAGCACGAGCCGGCGCAACGCCGCCTGTGGCGCATCCGTTTTGCTCTTCATCTGATCGAAGCGGTAGATGGTCTCGCGCGCAACCGCAGCTGCATGCAGGATGCGCCAGGTCGCGTCGCGCTTGCCCACCGCGAGCGCCGGCAGATGCAACTCGGCGTCTTTGGCGCCCGTTGCGGCGAGGGCCTTCACTGCAGCTGCGACGGCCTCGCGATATTGCCTGTCACGGAACTCGGATTCGCGTCCGAGTCCGACCAGCAGCACGCGCTCGCATGCGACATGGGGCGCGTTGTACAGCAGCAGTGTGGTGCCGAGCCTGCCTTCCATGTCGCCGCGGCGCACGATTGCGCTCACAAAACCTCCGGTGGCGCGGTCAAGTACGGCGGCGGCGGCGGCGAGTTTGCGCGATTCAAAAACGCCGACCACGGCGCAACCGTTTTTTGCCTGTCCCGGGGGGGTGCTTTTTATGCTAAATTCCACGCTGAAACTCCTGTGCAGATAAGGTACAGTATATGCCTGATTATCTGCGCATTCTTTGCCAAAAGTAAAGCATCCGGATGATCTTCCGCAAATCCCTGCTGCGTGAATTCACGATCGCCGCGCTCGGCACCTTCTTCGTGCTGCTGGGCATCACCATCACTACGCAACTGGTACGCCTGCTGGGGGAGGCGGCGAGCGGCACCATCACTTCCACCGGCGTCGTCGCGCTGCTCGGACTCACGCTGGTGACTTATCTGCCGGTGCTGTTGTCGCTGACGTTGTTTATCGCGGTGCTGATGACCTTGACCCGCAGCTACCGCGACTCTGAAATGGTGGTATGGTTCTCGTGCGGCATGGGCCTCACCGACTGGATCCGTCCGGTGCTGCTGTTTGCCGCGCCGCTGGTGTTCACCATTGCGCTGCTTTCCATCGTGCTGTCGCCGTGGGCGGTGAGCAAGGCTGAGGAATTCCGGCGCTTGCTGGAAAGTCGCGATGACGTGTCAGCAGTAACGCCTGGCATGTTCCGTGAATCGCATCAGGCGGAACGGGTGTACTTCGTCGAGGAAATATCGGGCGCGGAAAACCTCGTGGCCAACGTCTTTGTGAGTTCGACCCAGAATCAGAAAATGGGCGTGATGGTGGCGCGCCGCGGGTTTCAGGAGACGATGGACAACGGCGACCGTTTTCTGGTGTTGCTCAACGGCCGGCGCTATGAGGGCGAGCCCGGCACGGCGGAGTACAGGATTTTCGAATTTGACCGCTATGCGATGCGTATCGAGGCGAACGAGATGCGGGGGCGCGCGCCCTCCACCAAAACGACCCCGACGCTTGATCTGCTGCGCGAGCGTACGCCAGACAATCTCGCCGAACTGTCGTGGCGCTTCGGTTTGCCGCTGTCCGCGCTGATTCTGTCGCTCATTGCCATCCCACTGTCCTTTGTAAACCCCCGCGCCGGGCGCTCGATGAACCTGATGCTGGCGCTGCTGGTTTACATGGTCTACAGCAACCTGCTTTCCATTGTGCAGGCATGGATAGCCCAGTCGCATATCAGTTTCGCGACCGGATTATGGGGCGTGCACTTCTGTATGTTCGTGCTGTTGCTGCTGTTGTTTTATCGGCGCCTGATGGTGTTCTCAATTTTCCGCTTCATCAAATGAAGACGCTGCGGCGTTATCTGATGAGCGAAATCATTGCCGCCACTTTGCTGGTGTTCGTGGCGCTGTTGATGCTGTTTGCATTTTTCGACCTGATCGACCAGATCAGGGATGTGGGCCGGGGCAGTTACAGCTTCCGGCATGTCATGGTCTTCGTGCTGCTGTCCGCACCGAACCATGTTTATGAGTTATTTCCGATCGCGGCGCTGATCGGCACACTGTTTGCGCTGGCGCAGCTGGTCGCAAGTTCCGAGTATACGGTGATGCGCGTTTCCGGCGTGTCCATCGTGCGTATGTCAGAGACGCTGGTGGCAGTCGGCGCGCTGTTTGCGGTGCTGACTTTCCTGTTCGGTGAATTTATCGCCCCCCATTCCGAGCAGTGGGCGCAGCGGCTGCGTTCACAGGCGATTACCGGCCTGGTGGCGCAGGAATTTCGCTCGGGGTTGTGGATCAAGGATGACAGGAGTTTTGTCAACGTACTCGAGGTCATGCCGGATTCGACGCTGAGAGGCATCAGAATTTACGAATTCGACGACCAATACCGATTGCGCTCGATCAGTCTTGCCAAACGCGGTGATTACCAGGGCGGGCGCCGCTGGGTGCTCAAGGACGTGGTGCAGACAACGTTCGGGGAGAGGAGAACAAGCGTCAGGACAGCCGCCGAGGAGAGCTGGCAGTCCGTACTCGATCCCGATCTGCTCAACGTGCTGCTGGTTCAACCGGAGCAGATGTCGGCGTGGAGCCTGTATTCCTACGCGCAGCATCTGAGGGAGAACCGGCAGAAAGCGCTGCAATACGAAATTGCGCTTTGGGCCAAGCTCATGTACCCCATCGCGGTTCTGGTGATGATGGTGCTGGCGCTGCCGTTCGCTTACTACCAGCGCCGGCAGGGCGGGGTCGGCGCCAAGATCTTTGCCGGCATCATGCTCGGGCTCGCATTTTATTTCCTCAATCGCCTGTTTGCTCACCTCGGGTTGCTCAATGACTGGCCGCCGGTGCTGAGCGCCGTTCTGCCGACGCTGTTTTTCCTCGGCATGGCGGTGGGGATGATATGGTGGCAGGAACGAAGGTAGTTTCAGGTTGCAAGTTTTAAGTTTGAGGCTGGAGAACCTTAAACCTTAGACTTGAAACCTTAAACGGACACGATCCGTGTCCCGGCTAATCGGTCGTGCAGGAACTGCCGCTCGCGGTCGATGAACGCCCATAAAAATCCGGCGCCGAACAGCGCCAGGCCAAGCGACGCAAATATATAGCGATAAATGCCGCGGTACAGTGTCGGCGGTGTGCCGTCGCGCATAACGAGTCTGAGGCGCCAGGTTTTCATCGGCAGCGTCTGACCGCCGCGCAGCCACTGCCACACAAAATAACCGCCGCACAGCACGAACAAATAAAGCTGAAGCAGCGGCCGCGTGAGTACCGGCGCGGCGTGTTGCATCAAAAGCAGGGCCGGGAGCGTGCCGGCAAACAGTACCGCGGTGAGCAGCAGGGCTTCGTAGACGAGACTTAAAAACCGTCTGGCGAGACTGGCTGCCCGCCCGGAGTTGGTCGCCGCGTTGCCGTTTGCCACGCTGGGTCGGCCGCGGCTAGTTTGCGCCCGGCGCGGTTTCGACGGGAACGGAGGCGGGCTTATCAGCCGCCGGTTCGCCGCCCGGCGTATCGGCTTGGGGCGCGAGCGATTGTTGATACTGCTGCCATTTTTGCTTGACTTCGTTGCGCTTCTCCGGCGGCAGTTTCTTCACTGTTTGATATCTCTCTCGCGCCGCGCGGCGTTGTTCGGGCGTCAGTGCTGCCCATGCCTTCATGCGTTCCTGAAGACGTCGCTGTTCCTGCGGCTTCATTTTCGGATAGCGCTCGGCGATCACAATCCATTTCTTGCGCCGCGTGGTGTCCAGCTTGTCCCATTCTCCCGCAAGCGGCGCGAGGACCTGCTGCTGGGCCGGAGTGAGCTCCGTCCAGGCCGGCTTCCCGGTTTTTTTGGGCTCGGTCTTACTCTGACTCTGCGCGGCGGTGACGGGGAAGACGAGGCATAGCGCAACGATCAGCGCGATGAGCGTTTTAGCCATGAATCGAAGCCCCCGTCGAGGTAGGCATTGATCGGCAAATCGTCGGTCAGCAGCCCGAGATCGATCTCTGCGATGTCATTTGCCGGCGACCGGGTTTGCCAGTAGATAACGCCAATCAGCGCGGCGGCCAGCGCGGCGACCGTGATCAGAAGGCGAACATCGAAACGACGCTCGCCGAAACGCACCGCCGCATGGCCGGCCCAGGCCATGCCCCATACCGGTTCGGGCCTCTCCCTGTAATGCGACAAGGCGACTTTCCGCGCAGCGAGCAGACGCTTGCGCGTTCCTTCATCGAGCAGTTCGGCTCCGTAGTTCAGGTGCTGTACGATTTTTCCCGCCAGCTCATGGTCCTGTTGATTCATGGTTCAATCCCCTGTTTTTTCAGCATTACGGCAAGGGCATGCGCTGCCCGCGAGCAGTGCGTTTTCACACTCCCCTCCGAGCAGTCCATTATTTTTGCCGCTTCCGCGACGTCCATTCCTTCCCAGTAACGCAGCAGGAAGGCCTGACGTTGACGGGCAGGCAGTTTTTCCAGTGCTTTTTCAATAAAACCAAGCACTTGTGATCTTTCAAACTGCTCCGCGGGAGGCTCGCTGAATTTGGAGTCGTTTTCGACTTCCAAAGTTTCCAGCGGATCATGGTCCTCGTTGCCGTCGCCGCCGCCGAACAGCAACGACACCGGCATCGTCCACAGCGAGCGCACTTTCTGGCGGCGGTAAAAATCGCGGATCGTGTTCTGCAGGATACGCTGGAACAGCAGCGGCAATTCGGCGGGTGGCCGCATTGCATACTTTTCGGCAAGCTTCAGCATCGCATCCTGCACGATATCCAGTGCGAGGTGATCGTCGCGAACCGCGAACAGTGCCTGCTTGTAGGCACGGCGTTCTACTTCAGCGAGAAAGTCGGAGAGTTCCTTGTAGGTAGCCAGTGACGTCGCCTTGAATGTTTTTTAGCAGCGTGTGCGGTAAATTTCCGTCTGTCCGGGTATGCATGCCATGCCGCTCATGCAACCGGGACCAGTCTGCATCCCGTTGCATGCGTGTTTTCGCACGTGGTCGGACGCATCTTAGCAAATCGTCCGCACGGCGCAAGCAAGGTCTGCTGCGGAGGGCGCACGGCATGTCTATCATGCTGTTTACAGGGATATTTTGCTTGACCAAAGTGCCGCCAACCGGTAATGTTCCATGTTTCCGTTTTTGAGGTCGGGATCGGTGATGCAATTGACCGGCGCTGAGATTGTGGTCCGGTGCCTGCAGGAAGAGGGCGTCGAACATGTGTTCGGCTATCCTGGCGGCGCGGTATTGTTCCTTTACGACGAGCTGTTCAAGCAGGACAAGGTCAAGCATATCCTGGTTCGCCATGAACAGGGTGCGGTGCACGCTGCCGACGGCTACGCACGTTCCACCGACAAGGTCGGCGTTGCCCTGGTGACTTCGGGCCCGGGCGTGACCAACGCCGTGACCGGCATCGCCACTGCGTACATGGACTCGATTCCGCTGGTGATCCTCACCGGCCAGGTGCCCACTCATGCCATCGGCCAGGACGCGTTCCAGGAATGCGATACCGTCGGCATCACGCGCCCGTGCGTCAAACACAATTTCCTGGTGAAGGACGTCAAGGACATCGCGTCCACCATCAAGAAGGCCTTCTATATTGCCGCGACCGGTCGCCCCGGACCCGTGGTGATCGACATTCCGAAGGACATCACGACCCACAAAACGGAATTCAGCTACCCCGACAAGGTTTCCATGCGCTCCTACAACCCGGTCGTCAAGGGACATGCGGGGCAAATCAGGAAGGCCATCCAGATGCTGATGTCGGCCAAGCGGCCGATGATCTACACCGGCGGCGGCGTGATTCTGGGCGATGCTTCCCAGCAGCTCGCCCAGTTGGTGCGCATGCTGGGTTTCCCGTGCACCAACACGCTGATGGGACTCGGCGGTTATCCGGCGACCGACCCGCAGTTCGTGGGCATGCTCGGCATGCACGGCACGTATGAAGCCAACATGGCGATGCAGCACTGCGACGTGCTGCTTGCGATCGGCGCGCGCTTCGACGACCGCGTGATCGGTAATCCCAGGCACTTTTTCGAACAGCCGCGCAAGATCATTCATGTCGACATCGACCCCTCGTCGATCTCGAAGCGCGTGCGGGTCGACATCCCGGTCGTGGGCAACGTGCGCGAGGTGTTGCAGGAACTCATCAAGCAGCTGCAGGCGGCCAGGGAAAAACCGGACCAGGCCGCGCTCAAGAGCTGGTGGGCGCAGATCAAAGAGTGGCGCAGCCGCGAGTGCCTCAAGTACGATCGCGCGAGCACCATCATCAAGCCCCAGTTCGTGATCGAAAAGCTCTACGAGGTCACCAAGGGCGACGCATTCGTGACTTCCGACGTCGGCCAGCACCAGATGTGGGCCGCGCAGTTCTACAAATTCAACAAGCCGCGGCGCTGGATCAACTCGGGCGGGCTGGGCACGATGGGGGTGGGTCTGCCTTATGCGATGGGCGTGCAGCTTGCGCATCCCAAGTCGACCGTGGCCTGCGTCACCGGCGAAGCCAGCATCCAGATGTGCATCCAGGAGCTCTCGACCTGCAAGCAGTACCGGCTGCCGGTCAAGATCGTCAACCTCAACAACAAGTACATGGGCATGGTGCGGCAGTGGCAGGAGTTCTTCCACGGCAACCGTTATGCCGAATCGTATATGGATGCGCTGCCCGATTTCGTGAAACTTGCCGAAGCCTACGGCCATGTCGGCATGCGCGTCGAGAAACCCGCGGATGTCGAGCCCGCGCTCAAGGAAGCGTTCGCGCGCAAGAAGGACCTGGTATTCCTGGATTTTGTCACCGACCAGACCGAGAACGTGTTTCCGATGGTGCCCGGCGGCAAGGGTTTGTCCGAAATGATCCTGGTATAAACAAGAAGCATGAGACACATCATTTCCGTTTTGCTGGAAAACGAAGCCGGGGCGTTATCGCGCGTGTCAGGGCTGTTCTCGGCGCGCGGCTACAACATCGAATCGCTCACCGTGGCGCCGACCGAAGACGCCACGCTGTCACGCATGACCATCGTTACCGCCGGCTCCGACGAGGTGGTCGAGCAGATCACCAAGCAGCTCAACAAGCTGATCGACGTGGTCAAGGTGGTCGATCTGTCGGACGGCGATCACATCGAGCGCGAGCTGATGCTGGTCAAGGTGCGCGCGATCGGCAGGGACCGCGAGGAGATGAAGCGCATGGCGGACATTTTCCGCGGGCGCATCATTGATGTCACCGACAAGGACTATACGATCGAGCTGACCGGCACCGGCGCCAAGCTCGACGCTTTCCTGAATGCCATCGACCGCGCCGCGATCCTGGAGACGGTGCGCACCGGCGCCTCCGGCATCGGCCGCGGCGACCGGGTTTTGAAAGTCTAGTGAGAGGTGAGGAGCAAGGGGTGGGAACCCGCAGCAATGCGCACCTCGCGCTTCACCCCTCACGCGTTTAAACCAGAGGAAAATCATGAAGATTTACTATGACAAGGACGCCGACCTATCCCTGATCAAGCGCAAGCACGTGGCCATCATCGGCTACGGCTCGCAGGGCCACGCTCACGCCAACAACCTCAAGGATTCGGGCGTGAAGGTTACCGTGGGGCTGCGCAAGGGCGGAACCTCCTGGAACAAAGCCAAGAACGCCGGCCTTACGGTGAAGGAAGTGGGCGAGGCGGTCAAGGGCGCCGATCTGGTGATGATTCTGCTGCCCGACGAACATCATGCCGACGTCTATCGCGACGGGATCGAACCCAACATCAAGCAGGGGGCGACGCTGGCTTTCGCCCACGGTTTCAACATCCACTTCAAGCAGATCGAGCCGCGTGCCGACCTCGACGTCATCATGATTGCGCCCAAGGGTCCGGGCCACCTGGTGCGTTCGACTTATACCCAGGGCGGCGGCGTGCCGTCGCTGATCGCGGTTGCGCAGAACCCGAGCAAGAAGGCGCGTGACATCGCGCTCTCCTACGCTGCCGCGATCGGCGCGGCGCGAGCCGGCGTGATCGAAACCACCTTCCGCGAGGAATGCGAGACCGACCTTTTCGGCGAGCAGGTGGTGCTGTGCGGCGGCCTTTCGGCGTTGATCCAGGCCGGGTTCGAAACGCTGGTCGAGGCGGGCTATGCGCCGGAGATGGCGTATTTCGAGTGTCTGCACGAGGTCAAGCTCATCGTCGATCTGATCTACGAGGGCGGCATCGCCAACATGCGCTATTCCGTTTCGAACACCGCCGAGTATGGTGACTTCACCCGCGGACCGCGCATCGTCAACGAGCAGGTGCGCGCCGAGATGAGAAAAATCCTGGCCGAAATCCAGACCGGCCAGTTCGCCAAGGAATTCATACTCGAGAACAAGGCGGGCGCTCCCACGCTCAAGGCGATGCGCCGCATCGGGCAAGCGCACCAGGTCGAAACCGTGGGTGCCAAGTTGCGCGACATGATGCCGTGGATCAAGAAAAACCGCCTGGTCGATCAATCCAAGAACTAGTGAATGCGTGAAGGGTGAATGCGTGAAGGGAAAAAGCACGACACAACTTGCCCTTCACCCTTCACCCTTCACCCTTCACCCTTCACCCATGAGCAGCTACCCCCATCCCATCATCGCCCGTGAAGGTTGGCCGTTTCTCGCCATCGCGGTGATAGCCTCAGTCGCAGTCAACGGCTGGGCGGGCTTCTGGTGGGCGTCGCCGCTGTGGGTTACAACGCTGTTCATATTGCAGTTTTTCCGCGATCCGCCGCGCACCATACCGCAGGACCCGAAGGTGGTCTTGTCGCCGGCGGACGGACGCATCGTTGCCGTCGAGCGCACCGAGGATCCGTACCTCAAGCGCGAAGCGCTCAAGATGAGCGTGTTCATGAACGTGTTCAACGCGCATTCGAACCGCAGCCCGGTCGATGGCGAAATTCGCGGCACCTGGTATTTCCCCGGTAAATTTGTCAATGCGGAACTGTCGAAAGCCTCGCTTGAGAACGAGCGCAGCGTGCTCTGGATCAGGACGCCCGGCGGCGCCGATGTGACCTGTGTGCAGGTCGCGGGCCTGATCGCGCGGCGTATCCTGTGCTACGCCAAGGCTGGACAGCAGCTCGCGCGCGGCGAACGCTACGGCTTCATCCGCTTCGGTTCGCGCGTCGACGTCTATCTGCCGCTTGCCGCTGTGCCGCGAGCGAGCGTCGGGGACAGGGTCTACGCCACTGAATCAGTGCTTGCCGCACTGCCTTAGTCATGTACGAGCCCAAAGAACACAAGCTTTTCATCAAATCGCGCTTTGCGAAGCGCGGCATCTACTGGCTGCCGAATCTGTTCACGACCATCGCGCTGTTCGCCGGGTTCTACGCCATCGTGCAGGCGATGAGCGGTCGCTTCGAGCAGGCGGCGATGGCGATTTTCGTGGCGCTGGTGTTCGACGGACTTGACGGGCGGGTGGCGCGGTTTACCCACACCCAAAGCGCATTCGGCGCGGAATACGACAGCCTGTCGGACATGGTGTCGTTCGGGGTTGCCCCGGCGCTGGTGGTCTATGTGTGGGCGCTCAAGGACTTTGCGTCGATGAAGAGCGTCGCGGTGCTGGGGCCGTGGCTTTCCACCAAGCTGGGCTGGATCGCCGCCTTCATTTACTGTGCGTGCGCGGCGCTGCGGCTGGCGCGTTTCAACACCACGATCGACGTTGCCGACAAGCGCTTTTTCCAGGGATTGCCGAGCCCGGCCGCCGCATGCCTGGTCACGGGGCTGGTATGGGCAATGAACGAGTACCAGGTGAAAGGGGCCGATGTGCGGTGGCTGGCTTGGGGCCTGACGGTGTTCGCCGGGCTTTCCATGGTCAGCAACCTCAAGTTCTACAGCGGCAAGGACATCAACCTGCGCAAGAGCGTGCCGTTTTCGGTGGTGGTGGCGATTGCCATGGGCATGGTGTTCCTGCTCACGTTTTCCAGCACGCTGCCGGAAATGCTGTTCATCCTGTTTGTGGGTTACGGTTTATCCGGTTACGTGATCTGGGCATGGGATTTCGTCAAGAACCGCCCGGGCAAAGCCCCGCCGCCTGCTGCGGGCACTTAGGCCGCCGCCTCCCGGCGGCCCGGCAGGAGGGTGCTTGCGCGCGACTCCAAAAGCCTTTATATTTCCTCCGTATGAGCTTCTTGAGCCAGGCCATGATCTTCCTTTCCCTTGCCAGCCTTCTGCTGGCCGGCCTGCTGCTGCGCGTCCGCGCGCGCAAATAACTTTATCCCACAATTCGTTGTTCCGGCCGGGCGCAGATTACCGCCCCGGGGATGTCACAAGTTTATCCGTCAGTGGCCCGCATTGCGGCCTGACGGGCAGAATCAAGACTGGAGAGCATGATGGCCAAGGAAAAACTGATCATATTCGATACCACGATGCGCGACGGCGAGCAGAGCCCGGGCGCGTCGATGACCAAGGAAGAGAAACTCCGTATCGCACGCCAGCTCGAGCGCATGCGGGTGGACGTCATCGAAGCCGGCTTCCCGGCCGCGAGCGACGGCGATTTCGAAGCGGTGCAGACGGTGGCGAAAAGCGTCAAGGACAGCACGGTATGCGGGCTTGCACGCGCCAACGAAAAAGACGTACGGCGCTGCGGTGACGCGGTGCGGGTGGCCCGCAGTCCCCGCGTGCATACCTTCATCGCGACTTCGCCCATCCACATGGAGAAGAAGCTGCGCATGGAGCCGTCGCAGGTGATCGAGCAGGCGGTCAAGGCGGTGAAATGGGCGCGGGAGTACACCGACAACATCGAATTTTCTCCGGAAGACGCCGGCCGCTCGGATATCGATTTCCTCTGCCGCATCCTCGAACAGGTGATCAAGGCGGGCGCCACTACCATCAACGTGCCCGATACGGTGGGCTACACTTTGCCCGACCAGTTCGGGCGGCTCATCAGGACATTGCGCGAACGCATTCCCAATTCGGACAAGGCGGTGTGGTCGGTGCACTGCCACAACGATCTCGGTCTTGCCGTCGCCAATTCGCTGTCCGCCGTGCTGAACGGCGCGCGCCAGGTCGAATGCACGATCAACGGCCTGGGCGAGCGTGCCGGCAACGCCTCGCTCGAGGAAATTGTGATGGCGGTGCGCACCCGCCAGGACGTGTTTCCGTGCGACACCGACATCGACGCCACCCAGATTGTGCCGGCGTCGAAACTGGTATCCGGCATCACGGGCTACCCGGTGCAGCCGAACAAGGCGATCGTCGGCGCGAATGCGTTCGCGCATGAATCCGGCATTCACCAGGACGGCGTGCTCAAGCACCGCGAAACCTACGAGATCATGAGCGCCGAAGCCGTGGGCTGGACCACCAACCGGCTTACGCTGGGCAAACTCTCGGGCCGCAATGCCTTCAAGACCCGCCTGCACGAGATCGGCATCGATCTCGGGTCGGAGGAGGCGCTGAATGCTGCGTTCAAGCGCTTCAAGGACCTCGCCGACAAGAAGCGCGAGATCTTCGACGAGGATCTCCAGGCGCTGATCACGGAAGAAGAGACCGAGCACGTCGAAAACGAACATTACCGGCTCGTGTCGCTGACGGCGCACTCGGAGACCGGCGAGCGGCCGTTCGCGAAGATCGTCATGTCAGAGGGCGGCGCGGAGCGCCAGTGCGATTCGCAGGGCAGCGGCCCGGTCGACGCCTCGTTCAAGGCGATCGAAAGCATCGTCAACAGCGGGGCGGAACTGCTGCTGTATTCGGTCAATAACATCACCAGCGGCACCGATTCCCAGGGCGAAGTGACGGTGCGGCTGTCGAAAGGCGGGCGCATCGTCAACGGCCAGGGCGCGGATACCGACATCGTGGTTGCTTCCGCCAAAGCCTATATCAACGCGCTCAACAAGCTGCACTCCAAGCTCGAGCGGCTCAATCCACAGCTGTAGCGGAAAATGGCTAAGTGGTTGATTACAATAGGAATTGTTTTAGTGGCGCTGGGGCTGCTGTGGCCGCTGCTCGCCAAGCTCGGGCTGGGCAGCCTGCCGGGCGACATCCGGGTGGAGCGCAAGGGTTTTACATTCTATTTCCCGCTCACCACCAGCATCATCGTCTCGGCGCTGATTACGCTGATCCTGTGGATTTTCCGGCGCTAGACGCAGTGCGTTCCCTGGCGCTTGTCCGCACATAGGCGATAACACTGAAGAAGAACAGCAGCGCCAGTGCGATTTCGATGCGTGCCAGTCGCGCGGGCAGCCCGGTTTCCGAATAGCCGCGCACCACGCCTTCGGCGAAATAGGCGAGGATCAGCATCGAAGACCACTGATAGGTGTAGAGTCTGCGACGCAGGATGCCGATGAGCGGCGCCAGCAGCGGCAACACCTTCGACACTAGCCACGAGCCGCCGGGGCGCAGCGGCGCGAGCCACAGCTCCCACGCCAGACACAAAAAAATCAGCGCGATCAGGCTGCCCGCGCTCAGATAACGAAGCCGATCGGTCGTCATGCGGCGCGACTTTGCCGCGCCATCGCAACGAGCGCCCGATGTGCGCGCAAGTGACGGCGCGTATCCAGGCCGGGGCTCATCTGGCAAGCCGGCGCGCAGTTTCGGCGAGCCGGCGCCCGAGCGCGATGCAGAGCTTTTTCTCGTGCCCGGAGATCGGCAGATCGTCAGTGGCGCCGGCGTGATGGCTGGGCCCATACGGCGTGCCGCCGCTCGCCGTGGCGAGCAGTTCCGGCTCGGAGTACGGGAGTCCGACGATTACCATGCCGTGGTGCATGAGCGGCAGCATCATCGAAATCAGCGTCGTTTCCTGCCCGCCGTGCAGGCTGGCGGTCGAGGTGAACACCGCGGCGGGCTTGCCGGCCAAAGTACCTTTCAGCCACAGGCCGGATGTTGAATCCCAGAAGTACTTGAGCGGCGCCGCCATGTTGCCGAAGCGTGTGGGGGAGCCCAGCGCAAGCCCGATGCATTCTTCCAGGTCCCTGAGTTCAGCATGAGGCGCGCCGGCGTCGGGTACCGCGCTTTCGACCGCTTCACACACGCTCGACACCTCGGGTACGGTGCGCACGCGCGCCATCACACCATCGACCTGCTCGATACCGCGCGCAACGAGTTGCGCCATCTGCCTCACGGCGCCGTGGTGGCTGTAATAGAGGACGAGGATTTCTCTCATGAAGGACGTTGTGCGGGATTCATGGGTATTATATAGCGTTGAATCCATGCCCAGGGCAACGCGTGCCGGGAAAATCTCCCAAGCTGGTCGAATTCTTGCGTCTTGCGACGCGGCGATTCCACGACGATCGCTGCCTGCAGATCGCGGCCAGCCTCACCTTCACCACCCTGCTGTCGATCGTGCCGCTGGTCACGGTCGCGTTGACGCTGATTTCCGCGTTTCCGGTGTTCGGGCATATGAGCGAAGCACTCCAGCGTGTGTTGATCTATTGGACGCTGTTGACGGTCGGCCCGGTGCTGGTCGGCGCGAGCCTGTCGCTGACTTCGTGGCTGGTGAGCCTGTCGCTCGGCCTGGTCAGCGATATTCCGGGCGCCGGCGTGGTGCTGCTCAAGACCGTGCCGATTATCCTGACTGCGCTGGCCCTCGCGCTGCTTTATCTCGCGATGCCCAACCGGCGTGTCGCGTTCCGCGACGCGTTGTTGGGTGGATTGCTTGCCGGATTTGTGTTCGAGGCCATGAAACGCGGCTTTGCGTTCTATATCACGCAGTTTCCAAGCTACAAACTCGTCTACGGCGCATTCGCGAGTGTGCCGATTTTCCTGTTGTGGATTTACCTGTCGTGGCTGGTAGTGCTGTCCGGTGCGGTGGTGGTGGCGACGCTGCCGGAGTGGCGCGCCCGTGCCGGCCACGCGCGCCCGGTTCCGGGCGGCGATTTCTTTGATGCTCTGCAGATACTCAAAATACTGTGGCATGCCCACCGCAAGGGCGAAGTGGTCCGGTTGTCCCAGCTGCATGGTGTGGTAAAGGTAAGCGTTGAGCGCATCGAATCCATCCTCGACAAGATGATCGGCGCCGCTTGGGTCAGCCGCGTGATGCCTGCTGGCTGGGTGCTCAATCGCGATCCGGGGGCGATAAAAGTCGAGGACGTTTACCGGCTATTTGTGTTCAGTGCCGAGGCGCGAGTCCCGGCGCGCGAGGCGGACGCAGAACTGGCGACGCTGATGCGCGAGATTTCGGCGCGTATTGCGGAAAATATGCAGATGTCGCTCGACGAACTGTTCCGGTCTGCCGGGCGCGCGGACACGTTAGCGGCACAGCCACCCGTTTGCGGGTAGCGTGCCGGCGCCTCGCCAGCTGCCGCGGGTTACTTTACCGACGCCGTAGCGATGGGGCGCGCCGGGTAGCGCCAGTCGTTGTGCCAGGCGCGTACCACCATGTTCGGATATTCGGCCTTGCCCAGGCTGCCGTTATAGCGTCCGAGCGCGCGGAACAGATTGCCGTTCTCGATATCGAGGTAGTGCCGCAGGATCACGCAGCCGTAGCGCAGATTGGTGCGCAGATGAAACAGGTTGTGGTCATGGCTGCCGATCAGTCTGGTCCAGAACGGCATCACCTGCATGAAACCGCGGGCGCCGGCGCGCGAAACGGCGTATTTGCGGAAATTGCTCTCCACCTGGATCAGGCCCAGCACCATTTGCGGGTCGAGTCCCGCACGCTTCGCCTCGTAGTGCACGGTAACCAGAAACTCCTCGCGCTGCACGCGGTCCGGTATGCGCTTCACGAGTTTCTTCGACATCACGCCCAGCCAATCGCGCGCCTCCTTCTCGGTTTCGAACGCCAGATAGGGCACAGCCTCGTCCGAGATCGCCTTGTACAGTGTGGACTGTACGCTTGCCGACAGCGGCTCGTAGATTTGTGCGCCTGCCCATGCCGGCAGAGGCACGACGATCGCCGCCAGAAACGGCAATGCAAATATCGAGACCGTCAGTCTGCGCATACCCTTGATTTTACGAATCCCGCCACGTCCTGCAAGGCGACGTCTTGTGCCGTCTTGTCGCATCGCGCCTGATATTCGATCTGCCCCTGCTTCAGTCCGCGCTCGCCGACGACGATGCGGTGCGGGATGCCGATCAGTTCCATGTCCGCGAACATGACGCCGGGGCGCTCGTCGCGGTCGTCGAGCAGGACGTCGATGTCGGCGGCGGTCAGCTCCGCGTAGAGCTTCTCGACCGTCTTCCTGACTTGTGCGCTTTTGCCCATGCCGATGGGCACGATGGCAAGATCGAACGGCGCCATGGCGCGCGGGAAAATGATGCCGCGCGCGTCGTGGTTCTGCTCGATCGCCGCCGCGACGATGCGGGTGACGCCAATGCCGTAGCAGCCCATCTCCATGATCTGCGATTTGCCGGCCTCGTCCAGAAAGGTGAGGTTCATCGCGCCCGAATACTTGGTGCGCAGCTGGAAAATATGGCCGACCTCGATGCCGCGAAGGATGTCCAGCGTGCCCTTGCCGTCGGGACTGGGATCGCCCGGAACGACGTTGCGGATGTCGGCAAAAACCGGTTCCGGAAAATCGCGCCCGATATTGGTGCCCACGTAGTGGTGGTCGTTCTCGTTGGCGCCGACGACGAAGTCGGCCATGGCGGCGATCGCCCGGTCGGCGATGACGGCGCCCTTGAAGCCGACAGGCCCCAGCGAGCCCGGATCGGCGCCGAATGCCGCGCGGATCGCCTCGGCCGATGCCAACGTGACCGGGGTTTTGACCGCGTCCAGCTTCCCGGCCTTGATGAGATTAAGCTCGTGATCGCCGCGCACCATCAGCAGCACCGGCCGGCCGTCGGCGCCATCGACGACGACGGCCTTCACCGTCTGTCGCGCCGAGATTTTCAGGAACGCGCAAAGTTCGGCGATGGTCTTGACGCCGGGCGTATGCACGCGCGCGAGCGGAGCGCTCGGCAGCGCACGCGGCGCGCTCGGCGCAACCGCCTCCGCCAGCTCCACGTTGGCGGCATAATCCGAGGTCGGGCAGTATGCAATCGCGTCCTCGCCCGAATCCGCGAGCACGTGGAATTCGTGGGAGCCGGTGCCGCCGATCGAGCCGGTATCGGCCGCAACCGCACGGAACTTGAGGCCCAGGCGCGTGAAAATGCGCGAATAGCAGGCGTACATTTCCCGGTAAGTTGCATCAAGGCTCGCCTTGTCGACATGGAACGAATAGGCGTCCTTCATGATGAACTCGCGCCCGCGCATCACGCCGAAGCGCGGCCGGATCTCGTCGCGGAACTTGGTCTGGATCTGGTAGAGGTTGAGCGGCAGCTGGCGGTAGCTTTTGACCTCGCGCCGCACCACATCACTGATGACTTCTTCGTGGGTCGGACCGAAGCAGAAATCGCGCTGGTGGCGGTCTTTGATGCGCAACAGCTCCGGACCGTACTGTTCCCAGCGTCCCGATTCCTGCCACAACTCGGCCGGCTGCACGGCCGGCATCAACAGCTCGATCGCGCCGCTTCTGTTCATCTCCTCGCGGATGACGGCTTCGACGCGGCGCAGCACGCGCAAGCCGAGCGGCATCCAGGTATAGACGCCGCTGGTCAGCCGCTTGATGAGCCCGGCCCGCAGCATCAGCTTATGGCTGACGATTTCGGCCTCGGACGGGGCTTCCTTGAGGGTCGAAATGAAGAACTGGGAGACGCGCATACTTGTTCCGGGTCCACAAAAACCCTTATTCTACCGGACAACACGACGAGGATCGGCTTGAGTTTCTCAACTTTTTGCGATCTCTGGGCAAGGGTGAGGGATAGGCGGGTTCAGGCCGGATAAAAAACGATGAAATTCCTTGCCAGGTGGCAAATCCGCAAGCCGGCCGACGACGCGGAAACGGTTTACGTCAGTGAAAAATTCGGGGTGCGCTCGCTGCATATCGGCAGCGACACCGTCCAGAGCGCGATGCGCATCGCCAGGCCGTACGATCTGGAACTTTCCTACACGCGCAGCATGATGGGCTTCATGCTGTTCAACGAAAAACCCGAGCGCGTGCTCATGATCGGCCTGGGAGGCGGCTCGCTGGCGAAATTTATTTACCGACATTTGCCATGGGCGACTACCCGGGTGATCGAGATCAACCCGCAGGTGGTGGCGATTGCGCGCCGGTATTTCCACGTGCCGCAGGACGATGCGCGCTTTTCGGTCGTCATCGGCGATGGCGCCGATCACGTCTCGCGCCCCGGCGAGCACGTCGACCTGGTGGTGGTCGACGGCTACGACGCCGAATCCCATGTCGAGGAACTGTCGAACAGGGCGTTCTACGAGGCGTGCCACAAACGGCTCAACGCGCACGGCGTCCTGGTCGTCAATCTGTGGGGGGGCGATCGCCGGTTCAACGAAGCGTTGCAACGCATCAAGACTGCATTTCCAGGCGGCACGGTGTGTCTGCCGGCGGAAAAACCCGGCAACGTCATTGTTTTTGCTTTCCGGAATCATCCAGGCAATCCTGGATGGGACGAGCTGGCGCAACGGGCACTTGCGCTGCAACAACGCTGCGCTCTCGAGTTCCCGCGCTTCGTGGAGGGCTTGCGCAAGATGAACCGTCACGACGAGTACCGACTTTTTATCTAGCGGTCCGGAGCTTATTGTCGCGGCCCCGCTTTTCTTCCTTCCCGAATTGTGAAAAAATCAGGTCAAGCAACCGACTTTGGGTGATCGACATGATTGATCGTGACGGATATCGCCCCAACGTTGGCATCATTCTCTGCAACTGGAAGAACGAGGTTTTTTGGGGCAAGCGGGTACGGGAGCATTCATGGCAGTTTCCGCAGGGGGGCATCAAGGCGGGTGAAACACCGGAGTTCGCGATGTATCGCGAGCTCAAGGAAGAGGTGGGACTGGACCCCCGGCACGTGAAAATCCTGGGCCGCACGCGGGACTGGCTGCGCTATGAAGTCCCCGCTCAGTGGATCAGACGCGAATGGCGCGGCAACTACCGCGGCCAGAAGCAGATCTGGTTTCTGTTGCGCCTGATTGGCCGCGATTGCGACGTTTGTCTGCGCGCGACCGCAAAACCGGAATTTGATGCCTGGCGCTGGAACGATTACTGGGTGCCGATGGAGGCGGTGGTTGAATTCAAGCGCGATGTCTACCAGAAGGCATTGAACGAGCTCGCGCGTTACCTGCGCCGTCGCTCCGAACGCTGCATCCCGCACAGAAACGACCTGAACCATCGAATCGGCGTCATCGAGAGCTGATGATCGGGCTGCCGGATCTGCCGGCGGTGGTATCTGTATCCATTACCTTCAGGATACGCGGCCTGACGACGACTTCAGGCACTTTGGATGGGTCCGGAATATCCGCAGTATGCTCAACGCTGCCGGGACCCCAGGCAGGGAAAGGAAGAACCATGCTCAGAAACTACACGGCCCTGACTTCCTTCATGCTCCAGCCGGGTGTCGGTTATGCGCAGCCAACGCAGCCGGTGCCGGAAAAAGTCACGCTTGACGATCCCGCGCTGCAGGTGCTGACCGATTTCAACCGTGTGACCGCCATTATCATCCTGCCGGGGGATGCGGTGGACGAGGCGCACCGCCGCATGCTCCAGCGGGGCGTGCGGCTGTTGCTGGTCGTGGATCAGGACCGCAGGGTGCTGGGCTTGATCACGGCCAACGATATCCTCGGCGAAAAACCGATGCAGGTCATTGCCCACCGCGGCATCCGGCGTGAAGAGTTGCTGGTGCGTGACATCATGACGCCGCAGGAGCGGCTCCAGGTGCTCAATCTCGAAGACGTGCGCGCCGCCAGGGTCGGCCACATCGTCGCCACCCTCAAGGCGGCCGGACGCCAGCATGCGCTGGTCGTGGAAGTCGACGGCAGCGGGCGGCAGACCGTGCGCGGCATGTTCTCGGCAACGCAAATCGCGCGCCAGCTGGGTGTGGCCATACAGACCAGCCAGGTGGCGCAGACCTTTTCCGAAATTGAAGCCATGCTCGCGCGCTGAGTATTGCCGTCTGGTCCGGCGGGATTTGACAGTGCTTGGAGCGTGGGTTTATACTCAGTTCACAGATTAGATTCAGTCTAATTCTGTGGGTTCTCGCTCGGAAAGGTGCGTGGTGCAGAGCCTTTCAGGGCGACTGGAATTTCGTATCATATTGATTTTAAAGGAGAAAGTTATGCAGCTCAAAGGATCCAAAACCCACGGCAATCTGAAAGCCGCTTTTGCCGGCGAATCTCAAGCCAACCGCCGCTATCTCTACTTCGCAGCGAAAGCCGACGTGGAAGGCCAGAACGACGTTGCTGCGGTGTTCCGCTCGACTGCGGAAGGCGAGACCGGTCACGCCCACGGCCACCTCGAATACATGGAGGCCTGTGGCGACCCCGCGACCGATCTGCCGATCGGCAAAACGCGGGAAAACCTGAAAGCGGCGATCGCGGGCGAGACCCACGAATACACCGACATGTATCCCGGCATGGCGAAAACCGCGCGCGACGAGGGCTTCGGCGAAATCGCCGACTGGTTCGAAACGCTGGCTAAGGCCGAGCGCTCGCACGCCAACCGCTTCCAGAAAGCGCTGGACGCGCTGGCTGATTAACCCCGAGTGAATGCGTGAAGGGTGAATGCGTGAAGGGTTAAAACCTTTGCGCGCAACCACCCTTCACCCTTCACCCTTCACCCTTCACTCAACATGACAGTACGCGAAGGAAGCCTCGAGGCGCCCACCCGGCATCCGCTTGACTGGAAGTCCGCGGATTTTTACGACGAGGCCAAGCTTGAGAAGGAGCTTGAGCGCGTCTTTGACATCTGTCACGGCTGCCGCCGTTGCGTCAACCTGTGCACGACTTTTCCGACGCTGTTTGATCTCATCGACGAAAGCAAGACGATGGAGGTGGACGGCGTCGCCAAGCAGGACTACTGGAAGGTTGTTGACCAGTGCTATCTGTGCGACATGTGTTACATGACCAAGTGTCCGTACGTGCCGCCGCATGAATGGAACGTCGACTTTCCGCACCTGATGCTGCGCGCCAAGGCGGTCAAGTTCAAAAAGGGCGAAGTCAGTTTCCGCGACAAATTGCTCTCCAGCACCGATACCCTGGGCAAGCTTGCGACCATCCCGGTGGTGGTGCAGATGGTCAATGCCGCCAACAAGAGCGGTTTTGCGCGTGGTCTCATGGATAACATGCTGGGCGTGCACAGGGAGCGCGTGCTGCCGGAGTATGACAGTGCCAGATTTCGCGCCACCGCGCGGCCCGACACGTCGTTTCCCGTGAAGGACGGCAAGAACACGCCGGGCAAGGTCGCGATCTTTTCCACCTGCTACGTGAATTACAACGAACCGGGGATCGGCCACGATTTGCTGAAAATCCTCGCGCACAATGAGGTGCCGGCCGCTCTGGTGGAAAAGGAAGCCTGCTGCGGCATGCCCAAACTCGAACTGGGCGATCTGGAGGCGGTGGAGAGGAACAAGGAAATCAACATTCCTGTGCTCGCGAAGCTTGCCCGGCAGGGATACGCGATCCTCGCAGCGGTGCCGTCCTGTACGCTGATGTTCAAGCAGGAGCTGCCGCTCATGTTCCCGGCTGACGCGGACGTCAGGGCGGTGGCCGAGGCGATGTTCGATCCTTTTGAATATCTGATTCTGCGCAACAAGGATGGCCTGCTCAAGACCGACTTCAAGCAGCCGCTGGGCAAGGTCTCGTATCATGTGCCCTGCCACCTGCGCGTGCAGAACATGGGGCAGAAAACGCGCGAGCTGCTCGAGATGATCCCCGGTACCCGGGTAACCACGATTGAACGCTGCTCCGGTCACGACGGCACCTGGGGTGTAAAAAGCGAATACTTCGAGCAGTCGATGAAAATCGGCCGTCCGGTGTTTCGTCAAATGGCGGAAGCCGCGCCAGACTACATCAGTTCCGATTGCGCGATTGCCGGCCGGCATATCAAGCAGGGGATGGGCGAGACAACGGCGCAGAAACAGCATCCGGTCACGCTGATACGCATCGCTTATGGATTGTGAACATACGGGCAGTGAGGGAAGACCCAGATACCCCTCACCGCTCGCTTACCAAGGAAACCCATGCCGAAAATTACCCGTGACAGCCTGATGACGCTTGAAGCCTACGCCAAAACGCGCAACGCATTCCGTGCCAAGGTGATGGCGCACAAGAAAAACCGTACGCTGCATTTGGGCGGCAATGTTACGCTGATCTTCGAGGACGAGCTGACCATCCGTTATCAGATACAGGAGATGCTGCGTGCCGAGAAAATTTTCGAGGAAGCGGGCATCGCCGACGAACTCGATGCCTACAATCCGCTGATTCCGGATGGCGGCAACTGGAAGGCGACGATGATGATCGAATATCCCGACCTCGATGAGCGGCGGCAAATGCTCTCCAGGCTGATCGGCATCGAGGACAAGGTCTGGATCAAGGTTGAGGGCCACCAGCGTGTCTACGCCATTGCCGATGAGGATCTGGAGCGTGAAAATGCCGACAAGACTTCATCGGTTCACTTTTTGCGCCTGGAGCTCGACCCCGCGATGGTGCAGTCGCTCAAGCGCGGTGCGCGCGTCTCCGCCGGGATCGACCATCCGCAATACAATGTTACCGTTGAAGATATCGATCCGGCGATCAGAGCCTCGCTGGTCGCGGACCTGGTTTAGGATACTGTCAGTTTCCGGCCGGATTGATGGTCTTTAAGTGAACTCTCGGTCTGGTCTCAAGCAAACAGCCGCCACGTACGGCAAAATACGCTTACCAAGGCGGGGTCTTGGGAGGGGTAGAGCATATGATGGAAACCCGGCTATTGGGTCGCTTCGAGCAGCGCCTGCGTGAACTGGGCCTGCCGCTTGGGGTGACGCTGTGGAACGGGCGATCGGTGATGCCGCCGGTGCCGCCGCGTGTCAGGGTCACGGTACGCTCGCCGAAGGTTCTCGCCTCGCTCGTCAATCCCAGCATGGGGAAACTCGCCCGGCATTACGTCGAGCAGGAACTCGATGTCGAAGGCGACGCGCGCGAACTGGTGCGCATGAGCGAGACGCTGAGTGTCGTGCCGGTGTTGCCGCACGGCAAAAATTCCCGGTTCCGCAAATGGATGCGGCATTCGCGCCTGTTCGATCGCAAGGCGATCCGCTATCACTATGATGTGAGCGACGATTTCTTCGGTCTGTGGCTCGACCGGCGTCGCGTTTATTCGTGCGCTTATTTCCGGCGCGCCGATGACACGCTTGATATCGCACAGGAGCAGAAGCTCGATCACATTTGCCGCAAGCTGCAGTTGCGGCCCGGGGAGCGTTTTCTCGACATCGGTTGCGGCTGGGGCGCGCTCATCATGTGGGCGGCCCGGCATTACAAGGTGCGCGCCACAGGCGTCACCCTGAGCCGCAACCAGTACGATTACGCCCGGCGCCAGATTCGGGAACAGGGGTTGGACGGCTTATGTGAAGTCAAGCTGCTCGATTACCGTGACGTGCCGGAGGACGAGCCGTTCGACAAGATCGCCAGTGTCGGCATGTTCGAGCATGTCGGCAGGAAAAACCTTCCGCTTTACTTCGCCAAGATGTTCCGCCTGCTCAAGCCCGGCGGCCTGGTGATGAACCATGGGATTACGCTCAACTCGCTCGGCCAGGAAGAGCTCGGCAGCGACATCGGGGAATTCATCGACGACTACGTGTTTCCGGGCGGCGAGCTGGTGCATATTTCCGAAGTGATTGCCGGGATGTCGGCCCAGGGCCTGGAGTGCTGGGACATCGAGAGTCTGCGTCCGCATTACGCCAAAACGCTGTGGCAGTGGGTGGAACGGCTGGAGGCCAACCGCGACGCGGTATTCGCCGAGGTGGGTGAGAAGGTTTTCCGCATCTGGCGCGTCTACATGGCGGGATCGGCCCACGCTTTCGAGCGCGGCTGGATGTCGATTTTCCAGGTACTGGCCGGCAAGCCGACTGCCGCGGGCACGCTGGCGTTGCCGCTGACGCGCGATTTCATCTATGAGCGTTGATTTGAGATCGCTGGTGCCGCTGTTGGCGGCGCTGTTGCTGCCCGCGCCCGCAGTCGCGCAATGGGAGGGCTGGGATTACGAATTCGATCAGGAAAAGAAACCCTGGCCCGAAATCCAGGCGCAAATCCCGCCCTATCCCAGACCGCAGAACCTGATTGAGTTCGAGGCCGGCGCGGCGTCCCCCCATCGCTTTTATATCGACTCCGAGTCGATCTCGGTGGGCGGCGATGGCGTGGTGCGCTATACGCTGGTGATCCGGACCTCGGGTGGCGCAACCAATGTCACTTACGAGGGCATGCGCTGTGACGTGCGGCAGCAGAAATACTACGCCATCGGCCGCAACGACGGCACGTGGTCACGGGCGCGCGATCCGCAGTGGCGGCGCATCGAGTACAAGGAGGTCAACCGCCATCACGGGGTGCTTTACACCGACTTCTTTTGCAACGGCAAGGTACCGGTGAAAGACGCGAAACAGGCGCTCGATTTACTCAAGTACGGCAGCCGGCCCCGGTGAGGGCGCTGCCCCGGCTAAAGCAGGACCAGATTGTGGTTCCGACATAACGCGGCCTGTGGCCGCATTAGTCTCCACTGCAATCCAGTGCTGCCTTTAGAGCAGCACTAGATTGTCCCGGTGAATCAGTTCCGGTTCGTCGACGTAGCCGAGCTTGGCTTCGATCTCGCTTGAGGGCGTGCGCAGGATGCGGCGCGTTTCCGACGCGCTGTAGTTGATGAGGCCGCGCGCGATCTCGCGTCGCGCTTCGTCCAGGCAGCTCACGACTTCACCGCGTTCGAAATCGCCCGCAGCCTCATGAACGCCAATCGGCAGCAGGCTCTTGCCGTCGATCCTGAGCGCCTTGACCGCGCCGGCATCCAGCACGATCTGGCCGCGCACCTGCAGATGATCGGCGAGCCACTGCTTGCGCGCGGCGAGCGTTGCGCTCTCGGCGATGATCTGGGTGCCGATGCGCTCGCCCTGCACGAGCCGCAGCAACACTTTGTCTTCCCGTCCTGACGCAATCACGGTATGTGCTCCGCTGCGCGCGGCACGCTTGGCTGCGAGCACTTTGGTGCGCATGCCGCCCAGTCCGATAGGGCTTCCCGCGCCGCCGGCCATCGATTCGAGCTGCGGGTCGCCGGCTTTGGCTTCCGCCACCAGCTTCGCCGCCGGATCCTTGCGCGGGTCCTTGTCGTATAAGCCGGCCTGATCGGTGAGGATGACCAGCACATCGGCTTCGATCAGATTGGTGACCAGTGCGGCGAGCGTGTCGTTGTCGCCGAAGCGGATCTCGTCGCTTGCCACCGTGTCGTTTTCGTTAATGATGGGGACAACATCCAGCGCCAAGAGCGTGCGCAGCGTCGAGCGCGCATTGAGATAGCGTTTACGGTCGGCCAGATCCTCGTGCGTGAGCAGGATCTGCGAGGTAAGCAGGTTGTGCTTGCGAAAGCAGGATTCGTAGACCTCGATCAACCCCATCTGGCCGACTGCCGCCGCGGCCTGCAGCTCGTGCAAGGCGTGCGGACGTTTTTTCCAGCCGAGCCGCTGCATGCCCTCGGCAATCGCGCCGCTCGATACCAGCACGACTTCATATCCGGAATGCCTGAGTTGCGCGATCTGTTCCGCCCAGCGCGACAGCGCGGCGCGATCCAGTCCCTGGCCCTGGTTGGTGACCAGGCCGCTGCCGACCTTGACGACCAGGCGTTTAGCGTCACGCAATACGGAAGTCATGGAAAGCCTTGACGTAAAGGTAATTATTCATCAGGCTGATCGGCAGAGGTTAGGGATGAAGGACGGCGTCCTCCGCATCCTCTGCGGTTCCGCCTTGCTGTTGTTCCAGGTATTCCATGATCGCGTAGACAAGCCCCTTGCAGCCCTCGCCGGTGAGTGCGGAGATGATAAAGCTTTTCCCCTTCCAGCCCAAATCCTTGACGAATTTCCTTGCGATCCTGTCGCGTTGTTCCGGTTCGAGCAGATCGGTCTTGTTCAGCACCAGCCAGCGCGGCTTGCGGTAGAGCGCCTCGTCGTATTTTTTGAGCTCTTTGGCAAGGGCTTTCGCTTCGCGTACCGGGTTGGCGCTCTCATCGAGGGGCGCAATGTCAACGAGATGCAGCAGCAGCCGGGTGCGTGCCAGGTGTCGTAAAAACCGGTGCCCGAGGCCGGCGCCTTCCGCCGCGCCTTCGATCAGCCCGGGAATGTCGGCGACGACAAAGCTGCGATTGACATCGACGCGCACCATGCCGAGATTGGGGTGCAGGGTAGTGAAAGGATAATCGGCAACCTTGGGCCGTGCGGCGGAAATGGCGCGGATGAAGGTCGATTTCCCGGCGTTGGGCATGCCGAGCAGTCCGACGTCGGCGAGCACCCTGAGTTCGAGCTTCAGGTTGCGGCTTTCGCCCGGCTCGCCGAGCGTGAACTGGCGCGGGGCCCGGTTCACGCTCGATTTGAAATGCAGGTTACCCAATCCCCCCTTGCCGCCCTTGGCGAGCATGGCCTTCTGCCCGTGGTGATCGAGGTCGGCAATGATCTCGCCGGTTTCGAGGTCGCTTACCACCGTGCCCACCGGCATGCGCAGCACGATGTCGGACGCCGACTTGCCGTAGCAGTCGGAGCCGCGCCCCTTTTCGCCGTTCCCGGCGCGATGGATGCGTGCATAGCGGTAGTCGATCAGGGTATTGATGTTGCGATCGGCGATCGCATAGACGCTGCCGCCGCGCCCGCCGTCGCCGCCGTCCGGCCCGCCGCGCGGCACGAATTTCTCGCGCCGGAAACTGGCGGAGCCATCCCCGCCTTTGCCGGCATGGACTTCGATGATCGCTTCGTCAATGAATTTCATAAGTGAATCCATGAACGAGTAAACGGGTGGAAAACCGCTTTTCCCTCACGGGGGGATGAGGGACTTACTCGTATCCGGAATAAAAAAGCCCTGCCGTTCCGACAGGGCCTTTTCGCCGAACCATGCTTGTGTCAGGCGGGAACGACGCTGACCATCTTGTGTTTGCGCGGGCCTTTCTGCGAGAACTCGATCTTCCCCGTCACCTTGGCGAACAGGGTATGGTCCTTGCCGATGCCGACGTTGTCGCCCGCATGGACCTGCGTGCCGCGCTGGCGGATGATGATGCTGCCCGCCGGCACGAGTTCGCCGCCGAAGCACTTCACGCCCAGCCGCTTGGCCTGTGAATCGCGGCCGTTACGCGAACTGCCGCCTGCTTTTTTATGTGCCATGTGTCCGCTCCTTAGCCCGCAATGCCGAGAATTTCGATCTCGGTGAAGTTCTGACGGTGACCCTGGGTCTTGCGATAATGCTTGCGGCGGCGCATCTTGAAAATGCGCACTTTGTCGCCGCGGCCGTGTGCGATCACTTTGGCCGTGACCGAAGCACCGCTCACCAGCGGCGCGCCCAATTTGACCGCATCACCATCGCCGACCATCAATACCTGATCCAGCACGATCTCGGCCCCGATGTCTGCAGGTATCTGTTCTACTTTGAGTTTTTCGCCGGCGCTCACCCGGTACTGCTTGCCGCCGGTTTTTATGACCGCATACATGGATAACCCCATTAAGGCTTTTTGGAAAACCGTGCATTCTACAAAAATTATGTCCTGGAGTCAAAGAAAATCGATCGGGACGGAATGGTAGGAAGGGTTTGGCGTCAAAGGCTTAGGTGCGGTGCGGTGCGGCGGATGCGGGTTCCGGCGGCGGAGGCGGCACTTGTGGCCCCTGCCGCGGTCAGGCTACGCTGGTATCATCAATGCTTTTTGTTCAGCGGAACTCCCGTGCCAATCGACGCCATTCGTGCCTTCATTGCCGCCGACATGCAGGCAGTGGACGAGGTAATCCGCAGCCGCCTGCATTCCGATGTTGTGCTGATCCGCCAGGTTGCCGAATACATCATCGGCGGCGGCGGCAAGCGGCTGCGCCCGACTCTGGTCATCCTTGCGGCGAAGGCTCTCGGCTACCAGGGCAGGCATCATCATGAACTCGCGGCGGTGGTCGAATTCATCCACACTGCGACGCTGCTGCACGACGACGTCGTCGACGAATCCGCGTTGCGGCGCGGACGCCCGACGTCGAATGCGCTTTTCGGCAACGCTGCGAGCGTGCTGGTTGGCGACTTTGTTTATTCGCGGGCGTTCCAGATGATGGTGGAGGTCGACAACATGCGCGTGCTGCAGGTGCTCGCGGATGCCACCAACGTCATCGCCGAGGGCGAGGTGCTGCAGCTCATGAATTGCCATAACGCGGATATTGACGAGCAGGGCTATCTGCAGGTCATCCGCTACAAGACCGCCAAGCTGTTCGAAGCCTCGACCCGTCTCGGCGCCATTCTCGGCAGAGCGTCGGCGCAGACCGAGGAGGCGATGGCGGCCTACGGCATGCATCTGGGCACGGCTTTCCAGCTGATCGACGACGTGCTCGATTATTCCGGCGACCATTCTGTGATCGGCAAGAACGTGGGCGACGATCTCGCCGAAGGCAAGCCTACGCTGCCGCTGATCCATGCCATCAGGCACGGCACCCGCGAGCAGACTGCGCTCATCCGCCGCGCCATCGAGCATGGGGGTATCGAGGAGATGTCGGCGGTGCTCGACGCCATCCGCCAGACCGGCGCGCTCGATTACGCGCGCGAGCAGGCTCGAACCGAATCGCGCGCTGCCCGGGAAGCTTTGTCCTTCCTGCCAAATTCAAAATATCGCGATTATTTGCTACAATTGGCGGACTTTGCTGTGACGAGAAGTTACTGACAGGGGCGCGCACGACGTGCCCCTGTTGGTTATCAGAGGCTCTTGGAAGTCGCAAGTCGGGAATCGGGGTGTAGCTCAGCCTGGTAGAGTACTGCGTTCGGGACGCAGGAGTCGGAGGTTCGAATCCTCTCACCCCGACCAATAATTTCAAGCAGTTAGTTGTTGGTCTCTGGTTGTTCTCCCGGTGTGACGTGACAGAATCGTGACGCCATCGCTCTCAGAATAAGCAACCTAGCGGCCTGATGCCTGCCGCCGAGTTCGTGTCGGGCCTGATGCACGCGGCGTGCTTTGGGCGCGCAGGAACGATCGAAGCGCGTCATTGACCGCCGCCGCTGTCTTGAAACGCTTGGCAACGTCAGGCTCCAGCACAACGACGTTGGTGCCCTCAAGATAGCGTTTGTAATACTTCCCGCGCACCGCACCGGAAAAATCGTATTCCGGGCGCATCTTGTCGGCAGTGCTCTTGCGGGCCTTACGATTCGTAGCGTTTTCGTTCATGGGTCGATGCCTCTCGGGCAGAAATGATGCGAACAATATCCTCTTGCTCAGCGTGAATCACCACAACCAACCGACCAGCCATGGTGCGCCCCAGCGTTGCGAATCGTTCCTCCCCGACGGAATGGTCAGGATCGGAAATCGTCATCGCCAGAGGGTCACCAAAAACGGTGGTTGCTTCCTCAAATGATACTCCGTGCTTGCGGCGGTTGGCACGGTCTTTGTTCGAGTCCCATCGAAATTGCATGACTTCCTCATGCTGCCTTTTCCGGCTTGATTTCCCCGGCTACCTGGGCGATTTTCGACAGCCCTTCGAGCACGGATACCGCCTGCCGCAGGTTTTCCGGTGCCAGATACACGTAACGCTCAGTTGTTTCGACGCTGGCATGGCCGAGCAGTTCTTTTACAAAGTATAGACTAACGCCCTCCGTAACGAGCCAGGACGCACAGGTATGGCGCAGATCGTGGATACGGAAGCCGGGGGAGGGCGGCAACGCTCCTGGCCCGCTCAAAACTTGTCTGCACCGCTTGGATGCGCTCCCCGTCCTTGTGACAGAACAGCCACGGTGAATCCGGCAGTGTTCAGCCCGGAAACGCAATCGGTTCAATATCACTTGCCGTGTTTCCTGATTAATGGGGATATAGCGTCGCCGCTTGCTCTTGGTATCTTTCCCCTCTAGCCTACCAAGGGAGGCCCCCCGGCTCTGCCGGGGAGGCAGCAGAAGTTTGACAAATACGGGAGTCCATCGGTGAAACTCCGGATCGTGAGCCGCCAAGCACACGAAAGGGAGAATCACGATGGACGAGTACGAGAGCCTAAGCCACACGGCTTGGGAGTGCAAATACCACGTCGTTTTCATACCGAAGTGTCGAAGACGAACGCTGTACGTAGAGTTGCGTCAGCACTTGGGCGAGGGGTTTCGAAGGCTGGCGATGCAGAAGGAAAGCCGGATCGAAGAAGGGCACCTGATGCCGGACCATGTGCACATGATGATCGCGATTCCGCCGAAGTACGCTGTGTCACAGGTGGTGGGTTACATCAAGGGCAAGAGCGCGATTCATCTGGCACGGGTGTACGGAGAACGGAAGCGGAACTTCGTCGGGCAGCCCTTCTGGGCGAGGGGGTACTTTGTTTCCACGGTGGGACGGGACGAAGCCGTGATTCGGGAGTACATCCGGCGCCAGGAGGACGAGGACAAGCGACTGGAGCAAATGAACCTGTGGCGCTAACTGGCCACCGTTACGGTGGCCCAAGAGGATCGGGGCCGCGTTAGCGACCCCGCATTGCCGCTTTGAGCGGCTCACATTCTAAAGCCCCCGGCTTTGCCGGGGGATACTTACTTTATATACGGCTTGAGATATGCATGGGCACTTTTTGGCATAATCTAGAATTAACAATGCGGCTAACCAAATGATTTATAATTAAATGCAACTAAAGTTAAGGATTCGGGACGCAGGAGTCGGAGGTTCGAATCCTCTCACCCCGACCACTCATTGGTCAGCGCGAGAAACAATAAATCGCGCGCTTTTTTATTTCCCCTGGAGCAAATCATCATGGCCCGCGTTCCCTACGCCGACGAAAACAGCAGCCCGGAAATCAAGGCGCTCGCGGAGCAGATCCGTTCCGAGCGTGGCGGGCGCATGCTGAATCTCTACAGGATGCTGCTCAACAGCCCGAGCGTGGCCGCGGGCTGGCTGAATCTGTTTACCGCGATCCGCCAGAAATGCGAGCTTCCCGGCGGTTATCGCGAGCTCGCGATCCTGCGTGTGGCGATCATCAACGGTGCCGAATACGAATACCGCGCGCATGTCCCGTTTGCGCTGAAGGAGGGCGTCACCCGGGAGCAGATCGACGCGCTCGGCAAATGGCGGGAATCGGCACTGTTCAGTGACGCGCAGCGTGCGGTGCTTGCCTATACCGATGCAATGACGCGCGAGATTCACGTCGCCGATGCGGTTTTCGATGCGCTGCGCCTCCACTTTAACCGGCGTCAGCTGGTCGAGTTGACGGCGACGATCGGGGGCTACAATCTGGTGTCCCGTTTTCTCGAGGCGCTGCAGGTGGACCCCGAAGCGGCGCACGCTCAGGCCGGCAAACTCCCGCGGTAGTCACGCTTCCGGCGTGTCCGGCCGCGCGGCACTCGACGGGCGGCGGCGGTTGCGGCAAACTAGCGCATCACATTTCACTGGGCGTGACGCTTGGCAAAAATCCTTTTTCTCGTGCTGGGCCTGTTGCTTGCCTACTGGATTCTCAAGGGCTATCGCAGGAAAGCGGGCAAAGACGGGCAGCCGCCGCAGACCGGGGGCGAAGAAGACATGGTGCGATGCGCGCAATGCGGCGTGCATTTGCCGCGCAGCGAGAGCCTTACGACAGGCGGCCAGTTCTTCTGCAGTCCCGAGCATCAGCGCCTGCACCAGAAACCCAGTTGACGTGGTCTTGTAATCCGGCCATGTCCATCGCAGATTCCAGCCGGACCATGCAGTGGGCTGCCGAATCCATTGCGCCGGCAGGCGCCTACCCGGATTCATTCTGGCGCTCGCTGCTCTACTTCAACGTCTACCGGCTGATTATCGCCGTACTATTGCTCACGATTGTCGCGGTCTGGAGCAATACCCTGCAGTTCGGCTCCCGCGATCAGACGCTGTTCGCGGCTGCGGCCAGCACTTATATCCTGTTCAGCCTGGCGTGTTTTGTGCTGATCAGGATCCGCTGGCGTTTCAACTTGCAACTGACGCTCCAGGTCGCGACCGACATCGTATTTATTGTGCTCCTGATCTATGCCAGCAACGGCATTTCCAGCGGACTGGGGCTTTTATTGCTTGCCACGCTTGCGGGCGCGGGACTGATCAGCCGCGGGCGTCTGACGCTGTTTTATGCCGCGCTTGCCAGCATCATGGTGCTGCTCGAGCAGACCTACGAAGTGCTCATGCTCGACAGCCACGTCTCCCAGTACGTGCAGGCGGGGCTGCTGTCCGGCGGGTACTTCGCGACGGCATGGCTTGCACATACGCTGGCCAAGCGCATTCTCGCGAGCGAGCGGCTCGCGGCGCAGCGCGAGATCGACCTCGAAAACCTGGCGCAGGTCAACCAGCTTGTGATCCAGGATATGCAGGATGGCGTGCTGGTGGTCGACGATCAGGGCGTGATCCGCCAGTGCAATGCGCGCGCCGAGCGCATTCTGGGGCTGCCGCGCGGGCGGCGCGACAGGCTGCTCAAGGATTATGCACCGGCGCTTGCCGCCCGTCTTGAGGAATGGCGCAACGACGCGACGGAATTCGACGTTGCGAGCGAGATGACGCTCGGTCGCGCGCTGAGCGCGCGTTTCGTGCCGGTGGGCAGGAGCCGACGCGTGGGTGCGGTGATCTTTCTCGAGGATCTGACGCGCATCCAGACGCAGGCGCGCCAGATGAAACTCGCCGCGCTGGGCCGCCTCACCGCCAATATTGCGCACGAAGTCCGGAATCCCCTGGGAGCGATCAGCCACGCTGCCGAATTGCTGCGGGAGGAACCGGCGATCAGTGACACCGCAACCCGGCTGCTGACCATCATTCACGACAACACCATGCGGCTCGACCGCATGGTCAAGGACGTGCTGCGGCTGAATCGCAGAGACAGCGCCCATCGCGAAAAAATCAAGCTCGTCGACTACCTGAAAACCTTTGTCGAGCAATTCTGCCAGATCGAGAAGATTTCTCCCGGGATATTCAAAATCGATCCGGTTGCCGACCCTTATGTCCTGTTTGACCGCAGTCATCTGAATCAGGTGATGTGGAACCTGTGCCGCAACGCATTGCGCCACTGTCGCCGCGAGCAAGCCAGTATTCGCATCGTGGTGGCTGCCG
>JAIESJ010000049.1 GCA_019746155.1 Burkholderiales bacterium | reverse complement strand
CTACACGCACAGCAGGTTGATTGGCCCCAGGGGGGCGGCCAGCCCTGCGGTCAGCGCGGGCCCGGCGATGGCGCCACAGGTGCCGCCGGCGGCGATGAAACCGAACAGCCGCTTGCCCTGCTCAGCGCTGAACAGATCGACCATGAAACTCCAGAACACCGATACCACGAACAGGTTGAACACGCTGACCCACACGAAAAACACGCGTGCGACATACGGCTTGAGCGCGGCGACCTGGAACGCGGCAAGGAACAGTAGCAGATTGGCGATGAAAAACCAGTAAACCGCCGGCAGCATCACACGGCGCGGATACCGCGCCGCAAGCCAGCCGAACAGCGGCACCACCGCGAGCATGGTAAGGAAAGTCGCGGTGAACAGCCACGGCAGGTTTTGCACGCCGCCCTGTATGCCCATCTCGTCACGCACCGGCCGCAGGATGTAGTAGCCGCACAGCAGGCAGAAGAAATAGGCGAACGACCATAACAGCGCGGCGATTTCATGCGGCTGCACGTCGATGATGCGCTTTGACATGAACGCGAGTGTAATGGAGGCTCACCAGCATGGCTCGGAGTGATGCCGGAATCAACTTGGTTGCATTGCACAATATCGAGGCCGTGTTTTTCGAAAAGTGTAAATATTTCTCAATTAAAAACAACAAAATATGAAGCAGAACCGCTTCGGATTGGGCTTGTCAAAAGAAATGTTGCAGCGCAGTATAGTAACCCTTGACTGATCTTAGGCTGAACGTATGATGCATACTGGAGCGGTGGTGCAAAAACTTGTCGCATTCCAGCGCGGGGAGATTGCGCGTCATCTGACGCGACTGTCGGCGCAGGACCGGCGGTTGCGTTTCGGCACGTACGTGAGCGATGCTGCGGTCGAGCGCTACGTGAGGAGTATCGATTTTACGCGCGATAGGGTATTCGGCATCTTCGAGCCCGACCTTACGCTCTCGGGCGTGGCGCATCTTGCGCTCGAGTCCGATAGCGGTACGGCGGAGCTGGGCCTGAGCGTCGATTCGGCGCATCGCGGCAGGGGGTTCGGCTATGCACTCCTGAACCGCGGCAAGCTCCACGCGCAGAATTTTGGCTACAAGAAGCTCTATATGCACTGCCTGGCCGAAAACCAGATCATGCTCCATCTCGCGCGCAAGGCCGGCATGCGGGTTGTCACGGAGTACGGCGAAGCGGACGCGCACGTGGCGCTGAGCGAAGCCACTTACGGGGATTTTGCGCGGGAGTTTTTCGGCGACCAGATCGCGTTGATCGACTATCTGCTCAAACGGCAGGTACGTTGGCTTCCCAAGCCGTACCGTTAAGACGATTATCCAGCCAAGTCGCGGCTGACCGTTTCGAGGTGGGCACGCATGCAGCGCTGCGCTCCCTGGCTGTCGCGGGTGCTGATGGCCTTGACGATGGATTCATGCTGGCGGGAGTAAAGGTTCTGCCGCTGGCGCGTGAGCGTCTTCTTCTTGAGATTGCCCCAGATGTTCTCTTCCCGAATCGCGTTGACCGCATCGAGCAGCGCCAGCAGCAGCAAGTTGCCCGCGGCTTCGGCGATGGTGCGGTGCAGATTGCTGTCCCATAATTCGTAGGTTGCAACGTCGCTGGTGGCGCGGCTCTTGCGCACACAGGTGGCCATGCGCTCGATCTGCGCCGCGGTGGCGTGACGCGCCGCCAGCGCCGCCGTCTCGGGCTCGATGATTAGCCGCACCTGCATTACTTCGGCAGGGCTGGTCTGGCGTGCCACCAGCGTCAGCGTCGACCGCTCCGCCGCCGGTCGCGGGCCGGTGAACGTGCCGCGTCCGACATGCCGCCAGATCTTGCCGTCGGCCTCCAGGACGGAGAGTGCCCGGCGCAGCGCGGAACGGGTGATTCCCAATTGCGAGGCTAGTTTGCGCTCGGTAGGCAGCCGGCTTTGTGTCTGGCGCCGTCCCAGTGCCAGGCGCTTTTCGAGGGCGGATACGAGTTGCGGGAGCGTGTCCAAGTTATAGGCTCTCAACCAATGTCATATTGGTTGTAATTTGCCGAAACCGCCTACTGAAAGTCAAGAGCAATTTTCCGTGTGCGTGCGACCGTACGGTTGACACCAATGATTCAAATGGTCAAAAATCGACCCTTCACCCATCGCGTGTTTTGCTTGGATTGAACAGAAAACCAACCGAGGAGCATTGTTAATGCGTTTAGTGACTTTCTCCGATGCCAAAGGCAGGCGCATCGGAGTGCATGATCCTGTCTCAAATGAAATAGTAGATCTTTCTGCGACGACGCGTCTGCCGCGCGACATGACGGCTTTCATCGCGCTCGGCAAGAAAGGCCTGCAGCGCGCGCGCCGCGCGGTGAAAAGCGGGGAAGGCCGCATCCCTGTTTCAGGCGTGAAGCTGCTTGCGCCGTTTCCACGGCCGGCGAAAAACATTCTATGCGTCGGCAAGAACTACCACGATCATGCCAAGGAATTCCATTCGAGCGGCTTTGACGCGAGCGCCAAGGAGGCGATCCCGGACGTGCCGATCATGTTCACCAAATGGCCGAATTCGGTGATCGGGCCGGGTGAGCCGATCCCGAGTGACAACGACTATACCGATTCCACCGACTACGAAGGCGAACTGACGGTGGTCATCGGCGAGGGCGGCCGCAACATCGGCAAAGACAAGGCGTTCGATCACGTCTATGGCTACACTATCATCAACGACGCGACTGCGCGTACGCTGCAGCAGCGCCATCGCCAGTGGTTTCTCGGCAAGAGCCTCGACGGCTACTGCCCGATGGGGCCGTGCATCGTCACCGCTGACGAGATCAAGGATGTCGGCAAGTTGCATCTCACCACGCGCGTCAACGGCGAAGTGCGCCAGGACGCGATGGTGAGCCAGCTCATTTTCGACATCCCGACACTGATCGAGTGCCTGTCGCGCGTGATGACGTTGGAGCCGGGAGACTTGATCGCGACCGGTACCTGCGCCGGGGTGGGCATAGGTTTCGACCCGCCGAAATTCCTGAAGAAAGGCGACGTGGTGACGATCACCATCGAGCCGATCGGCACGCTGGAGAATCCGGTCGGATAAAAAGCCAAAAGCAACGACGAGAAGCAGTATGTTAAGGTTTTTGAGATTGTCGGTTGCTATTTGTTCTTGTTTTTCCTTCGTGTCCTTTGTGTCTAGACTTTTGTTTTCGGAAAAAACATGAAATTTGTTCGGTATGACAGAAACGGCGCGGTACGGCTCGGGGTGCTCGACGGCGGGCAGGTCATCGACCTGCTCGATGCCTGCCCCGTCGGCACCCGGCCCGCGCTGCTCGCCGCCTTGAGCGACATGACTCGGCTGATTGCCGCGGGGGAAGAGGGCATGCAGGCTGCGCACGCTGCGCTTGAGAACTCAAAGCGTAGCGGTGCCGGCGGCGTGGCAGCCGACAGGGTCAGGCTCAAGGCGCCCCTCGACCCGGCGCTGATTCTGTGCAGCGGCGAGAACTACTGGGACCACCGCGATGAAAAACCCGAAGTGACGCGCAAGGATCCGGAATTTTTCATCAAGACCGCGCTCGGGGTCATCGGCCCCGACGATGACATTATCCGCGACGAGCGGGTGACAAAAAAACTTGATTACGAGACCGAGCTCGCGATCGTGATCGGCAAGCCTGGACGCCACATCCCGGTCGAGCGGGCTCTGGAACATGTGTTCGGCTATACTATCGTCAACGACGTCACGGCGCGCGACCGCCAGGTTACATTGCGTCCCGACGGTTCTTCGGTCTACAACCTGGGTCCCGGCAAGAATTTCGATACCTGCGCCCCGATGGGGCCGGTGATCCTTACCGCCGCCGACGTTCCGGATCCGCAGAACCTGCAACTCAAGACCTGGGTCAACGGCGAATTGCGGCAGAACAACTCGACCGCCAAGATGATCTGGACCTGCGCGCAACTGATCGCTTTTTTCTCGACTTTCGTGACACTCAAGCCGGGGGTGGTGATTGCCACCGGCACGCCGGGCGGTACGGCCTGGGGCACCGATCCCGAACTCGGCGGAAAGAAACCGATGCGCCGGGATATCGTCGCCCCCAGGGGCTATATGCAGCCGGGTGATGTGGTGACGTGTGAGATCGAAGGCATAGGACGTCTTAGCAACCGCGTAGCAGCGGCATAATTATTAATAGCTTTAAGTCAAGCATAGGAGGAGCAAGTCATGAAGAATCATTATCTAGAAACTGTGCTGTTGGGCTTGTGTCTGTTCGTGCCGGGGTTGTCGGGTGCGCAGGATCATTACCCGAGCAAGTCAATCACCATCGTCTCGCCGTTTCCCCCGGGAGGCACCTCGGACCTGACGGCACGCCAGCTCGCGCCCGTGCTGGAGCGCATTTTCAAGCAGCCGGTGGTGGTGCAGAACCGGCCCGGCGCGGCGGGCGCGACCGGCTCGCAGGTCGTTGCCAATTCGGCGCCTGATGGTTATACGCTGATTCTGCACCTCGTGAGCATCTCGGCGCTGCCGGAGCGGGACAAGCTGTTCGGGCACAAGCCGGCCTACACCCGCGACCAGTTCGTCGGCATTGCGCGCATTACCGCCGACCCGCCGATGCTGGTGGTCCACCCCTCGCTGCCCGCGAAAAACCTCAAGGAGTTCGTGGCGCTCGCCAGGAAAAAACCGGGTGAGATGATTTTTTCCTCGTCCGGGCTGTACGGCGCTTCCCATGTGCCCTTTGAAATGTTCCTGCAGGCCGCGAATCTCAAGATGCGTCACTTGCCCACCACCGGCGGCGCGCCGGCAATGACCGCGGTGCTGGGCGGCCATGCGGTGACCTGGGCCAGCCCGCCCAATATCGCCGCGCCGCACTTGAAGAGCGGCAAAGTGCGCGCGTTTGCGCAGTGGGGGGAGAAGCGGCTCGAGGCCTTCCCCGAGGTGCCGACGTTCAAGGAGCAGGGCTATGATATCGAGTACTACCTGTGGGGCGGGCTGTTCGCTCCGAAGAACGTCCCGCCTCAGGTCTTCAACACGCTGCGTGAGGCGGTGCGCAAGGCGGTGAACGACCCCGAATTCGTCAAAGGCATGGAAAAAATCCGCACGCCGATCGCCTATCAGGATGCCGACGAATTCAATGCGTGGTGGGACAAAGATGCCCAGAAGCTCGCCCAGGTCATCCAGCGCATCGGGAAAGTCACCGAAAAATAGGCCAATTTTTCTGAGGAGACAACACAATGAAAGCAAGGCTGATTTTTGCCGCGTCGCTGTTGGCGCTGGCTGGCGCGCCGGCGGCGGCGCAGGAAGTGTTTCCCAATCATTCGATCACGATGATCGTGCCGTTCCCGCCGGGCGGGGTGGCGGACATCACCGGCCGACCGACGGCGGCGGCGATGGAAAAAGTGCTCAAGCAGCCGGTGGCGGTGGTCAATCGCCCCGGCGCCGGAGGCGCAGTGGGCAATGCCGCCGTCGCCAATGCCAAGCCAGATGGCTACACCATCCTGATGGCGCTCTCCAGCATTTCGGTCATTCCGGCTGCCGATGAACTGTTCAACCGCAAGCCGGCCTACTCGCTCGACCAGTTTGCCCCCATTGCCCTGATTTCGGCCGACCCGACGATTCTGGTGGTGCACCCCTCTCTGCCGGTCAAGTCGCTGAAGGAACTGGTGGCGCTTGCCAAGTCCAAGCCCGGTCAGATGTCATACTCCTCTTCCGGCGTCTACGGTGCGCTGCATATGCCGATGGAAATGTTCCTGCATGCGACCAAGCTCAAGATGCGGCATGTGCCTACTACCGGCGGCGGCCCCGCCATCACCGCGGTGCTCGGCGGACACGTCGAAATGACCGCCGGCGGCCCGGCGGCGATCAGCGGCCATGTCAAGGCCGGCAAGCTGCGCCCGATCGTGAGCTGGGGCGCCCAGCGGCATCCGGCGTATCCTGAGGTCCCTACTTTCAAGGAACTCGGTTACAAGGACGTCGAATACTACATCTGGGCCGGGATGTTCGCGCCCAGGGCCACGCCCGAGCCCGTGATGAAAGTGCTGCGCGATGCGGCGCGCAAGGCGGCCGAAGATCCGGATTTCAGGAGTGCGATGGCCAAGGTCAACTCGCCGGTCCAGTACATGGATGCGCCCGAGTTTCAAAAATACTGGGAGGCCGACGCCAAGCGTCTCGCGGCGCTGGTGAAGATCGTCGGCAAGGTCGAGACCAAGTAGCAGGCGGACGGTTCACAGGCATTTGACAACATGGCTTAGGACAACATTTAGACACCAGGGGGGAGAAGCATGCGCAGCGACCAGTTTTCCGGATTGATGCTGCTCCTGCTCGCGCTGTACCTGGGGTGGCAGAACCGCGCCTATCCGGTCGGTTCGCTGCAGGAGCCCGGACCGGGGTACATGCCGCTGCTGCTCGCTGTTTTCCTGGGCGCGACGGGGCTGTTGATCGCGTTGTGGGGCGGCAAATCAAAGCCGCTGGCTGCAATCCGCTGGTCGGGGGCAATGCGCGCGCTGGTGATCATGGTGGCAAGCGCGGTCGGCGCCTTTGCGCTGGAGCACATCGGTTACCGGATTACCGTGATCGCGCTGCTGATTTTCTTCCTGGGTGTAATTGAGCGCAGGCGGCCGCTGCCGGTGTTGCTGGTCTCGTTCGGCTTCGGTTTGATTTCCTTTTATGTGGTGGGCGACCTGCTCCACGTGCCGCTGCCGCGCAGCCCCTGGGGATTCTAGTGTTAGAGACTTTTAATAATCTGCTGCTCGGTTTTTCCGTCGCGCTCAGCCCTTCGGTGCTGGTTTATGCTTTCGTTGGCTGCATCATCGGCACCCTGGTCGGCATGATGCCTGGGCTGGGGCCGCTCGCGGGAATCAGCCTGCTGCTGCCTGCAACTTTCGGCCTCAATCCCATCATCGCCATCGTCTTGCTGTCCGGCGTGTATTACGGCGCGATGTACGGCGGTTCCACCACCTCCATCCTGATGCGGATTCCCGGAGAGGCGGCGTCGGTGATGACCTGCGTCGATGGTTATGCGATGACGCAGAACGGGCGCGCCGGCCCGGCGCTGGCGATCGCGGCAATCGGATCTTTCATAGCGGGGACCGCGGGTGTGGTCGGTCTCATGCTGCTCGCGCCTACGCTCGCCGAATTTGCATTGCGGTTCGGTCCTCCGGAATATACCGCGCTGCTGATGATGGGGTTGTTCATTCTCGCTTACATGAGCGGCGGGTCGATGTTGAAGACCCTGGCGATGGCGGGGCTGGGATTGATGCTTGGCATGATCGGCATCGACGCGATGAGCGGTTACACGCGCTTCAGCTTCGACCTGGTGGAACTGGGTGACGGCGTGGGCATTGTGCCGGTGGCGGTGGGGCTGTTCGGCATCTCGGAAATCCTGCTCACCGCGGGGCAGGATGCGGCGCCCAAGGTGCAGAATCCCAAGCTCCACGATCTGATACCCTCGCGCGAGGAATTCCGGCTGTCGGTCGGCCCGATCGCGCGCGGCAGCCTGCTCGGCTTCATGATCGGCATCATTCCCGGCTCCGCGCACATCATCTCCTCGTTTGTTTCATACGGCATCGAGCGGCGCATGTCGAAGCATCCCGAACGTTTCGGCAAAGGCGCGATCGAAGGCGTGGCGGGGCCCGAGTCGGCCAACAATGCCGCGGCCTCCGGCGCTTTCGTACCGATGATGGCGCTCGGCATTCCGACGAGCCCGGTCACGGCGGTGATGATCGCCGCGATCATGGTGCATGGCATATCACCGGGCCCGCTGCTCATCTCGCAGCAGCCGGAGCTGTTCTGGGGGTTCGTCGCCAGTATGTACGTGGGCAACGTCGTGCTGCTGGTTCTCAATCTGCCGATGGTGGGGCTGTTCGTCAACCTGCTGCGCATCCCGTATGCCTATCTTTATCCGTGCATTCTCGCTTTCTGCATCCTCGGCACTTATTCGGTGAGCAACAGCATGATCGACGTCTGGATCATGCTGATCATGGGCGGTATCGGCTATGTGCTGCGCAAGTTCGATTATGATCTTGCTCCGGTGGCGCTGGGGCTGGTGCTCTCGCCGATGCTGGAACTCAGCCTGCGCCAATCACTGGCGATGAGCGCCGGCGACTACGGGATATTCCTCGAGCGCCCGATCGCGACCACGATGCTGGGCCTGGGGGTGCTGCTGTTCCTGCTCAGCATCAAGCCGCTCATTTTCAAGAGCAAGGACTGGCGCTCCAAGGTCGGCCTCGATGAAGTTGAGGGATGACTCCGACACGGCATCCCGGCCGGCGACCATGGACGCCGGCCCTTGCGGCTTCGGAGCGCGGCGCGCAGCCGGGGCTCTGCCGGAATCGCTGAAGCCGCTCACGCGGCATGCTGTTCATGTGCGTGTTTCACTGCTCTGGGAAGCCGTGCCTTATCCGATTGTTATCTCGATCGCTTTGGCCTTGGCGGGCCCGGCCTTGGGCAATTCGATCTTCAGCACCCCGTTACGGTACGTTGCTTTCGCTTTATTCGCGATCACCGGCGCGGGCAGGGGAACGACGCGCTGGAAAGTGCCATAGGCGCACTGCAGGATGCGGTACCGCCCTTCGCTCGCCTCCCGCTCAAACCGCTTTTCGCCCCGCACGATGAGAGCATCGTCGCGCACTTCGATGTTGAAGTCGCTTTTCTCCATGCCCGGCACTTCGAGGCGAACCACTATTTTCCCGGCATCCTCGAACACGTCACCCGCGAGCAGCGCCCATCCCGAAGACGGCAGGTAAAGATCGTCTTCGACGCCAGCCGGAAGCGATGATTTCTGCCCGGGCCTGAAGCGGGTCAACGCACCGGCGGCGGACTCCCGCAAACGCCGCCAACCCTCAGAAACCGATTCCCACACTTCTTCCAAACCCTGTCTCAATTCCGTAAGCGCTTTCATATCGACAACTCCCGTCAATTCGAGAAGTGGAGCGGCCCGCGGGGCCGCCGTAATCACCCGACCTTGACCTCGATCTTGCGCGGCTGCGCATGTTCGGCTTTGGGGATCCGCAGCCTCAGTACACCGTTCCTGAATGCCGCCTCGCTTTTCGATGTGTCGAGTTCCCGGCTCAACGTGAAGACCCGCCGGAAGCGCATGCCTTGCATCTCGGCATGCACCGCTTCCATGCCTTCCGCCGTTTCCAGCGCAATGTCTCCCTCGATGAGCAGGGTTTCCCCATCGACGCGTGCGGTCAGCCTGTCCTTGGGCACACCGGGCAAGTCGGCGGTCAAGGTGATACCCGTGCGATCTTCGACCACGTCCACTGCCGGCATGATTGTCATGCCGGCGCGCTGTTGTTCCTGCTTCGCAGACTCTTTCCTGTCACTCATGTTCATTCCTCCGGTCCTGTTGTCGGCAACCTCATCTGATCTCAATACGCTTGGGCTGTGCCGGCTCGTGCCGCTGCACCGAAATGTGGACAACGCCATCGCGATACCTGGCCTCGATGCGCGATGGATCTGCATCCTCAGGCAGACTGATGACGCGCTTGAAGCTTCCGGCGAATCGCTCCCTCGCATATATCGACACCTCGCCGCTTTCCTCCGGCAGGTCGCTTCTGCGCTCTCCGGAAATGCTGAGCAGGCCACGATCGACGTTCACATCGAGCTTGTCTGGATCGATTCCCGGCGCGAACGCGTAAACTTCCACCGACTTCGGCGTGCTGCCGATGTTGATCGCGGGGAACGATCCCCGGGTCACCGCGCGGATGCTGGATGGCATGCCCAGCCCTCCGAAACTCTGCTGCATCTCGCGCCGGAGTCGGTCCAGTTCGGCGAACAGATCGCCAGGCGCGGACAGAATGGATTGATACATGTTATTCGCCTCCTAAAAATGGCATCCATCAAAAAATCGGTTGAGTGATCCACTCCGCCGCCACGCGGCGGCGAGATCAACGAAACACGAGCGGCAAACGCAAGCGCCCGTTGATCAAGATCAGCCTGCGGATGCGTTGGCCCGCCGGGATTCGCGCAAACCTTATATGGTGGCCTGTATCTCCGGAATCAAGTCCCGGAAGCGAGGCCGACGCGGTGTCCCGACCGCATGGCGCTTGCATGACCGGCCGCCTGCTCTCGAACCGGTTACCGAACATGACACCCCACTTCCCCCGTTTATCATACGGGTATGGAGCAAGCGGCCTCCTTGAAAAGGGTGCAGGCAGCCCCATTTTCCGGCACCATGTTTCCCCGACACGAAAAGACACATGTGCTCGATAAGCTGACTACCGCCTTTCAGATCGCCCTCTCCGAGCCTGATGAAACGATGGCGCGCGAGCTTGCCTTTAACCCGCGCCGCGCGCTGTGAGTGTGACCGATGACGGAAAACGAAACAATCTTGAAGCGTGCCGGGGTCGAATACAGGTAATGGCTTGATGCTGGTATCATGAGGCGGGTACCAAGAGAAATGTGCTTGTCACGAGCAAAACGGATTCCGAAAATTTCCGCATCCGACACAAACAAGAACGATGAACGATACCGGAACACATCGGCAGCTCACGGAGTTCCGCAGGCAATGGCGGATCATGACGGTCTACGAGCGCTACGAGCAGGTCGTCGCGATGATCCTGGCGGGCGTGATCTCGGTCATCGTCATGATTTCGCTGCTTCAGCTCGTCCGCGCGGTCGTACTCCTGCTTGCCGTCGAGGCTTTAAGCCCGCTCGACCATGCCGTGTTTCAGACGATATTCGGGATGATCATGACGCTGCTCATCGCAATGGAGTTCAAGCACTCGATCATCCGCGTGGCGCTGCGGCGGGACCATATCGTTCAGGTCAAAACCGTGATCCTGATAGCCATGCTCGCGGTAGCGCGCAAGTTCATCATCCTCGATCTCGAGATTGGGGCCCCCAAGATCGCCGCGCTCGCGGGCGCGCTGCTGGTGCTGGGGATCGTTTATTGGCTCATGCAGGAGCGCGAAGACTGCCTCGAGCGGCAAGGCGTAAACCAACCCGGCGCGCCGGGCGGCGATGGCGAGCGGGCGGCACGCGGGCGCTTATCCCGGCCCACGGGGAATGAACGCTGTTGAGAAACTCAGGAGGGGCCGCTGCTCACCCTGGTGCCGGTCAACATGATCATGAATGGTGCTGAAGCCTTTTTTTGCCTGAGGGAGGGAATATGACCTATCGCTCGTCCGCCGATCCGTTCCTGCGTCGCCTGCTCTGGCTCATCACAGCCGTGTTGGTTGTCCTCATGGCCTGGTACATGCTGTCCTGGATCGAGCGCACTGTCTTTGGGGGCGAGGCTGCCCCACGGGTGGTCACGCCGCGCGGCGATCTCGCCGCCGATGAGAAGAGCACCATCGAACTGTTCGAGAAGTCCAAGGACTCGGTCGTCTACATCACGACCAGCGAACGCGTGATGGATTTCTGGACACGCAACGTGTTCACCATACCGAAAGGCACCGGCTCGGGCTTTATCTGGGATGAAAAGGGCCACGTGGTCACCAACTACCATGTCGTCGCCGGTGCCTCGGAAGCGCGCGTGCGGCTGAATGACGGCCGCGACTACCGCGCGGCGCTGGTGGGCGCGAGCCCCGCGCACGATCTGGCGGTGCTCAGGATCGGCGTCGGGATTAAGCGCCCGCCGCCGGTCCCGGTCGGCACGAGTCACGACCTCAAGGTAGGGCAGAAGGTTTTTGCCATTGGCAACCCGTTCGGGCTTGACTGGACGCTCACCACCGGCATCATTTCTGCGCTGGACCGCTCTCTGCCCGGCGAGGACGAGCGCAGCGTCATCGAGCATCTGATCCAGACTGATGCCGCCATCAACCCCGGCAACTCCGGCGGGCCGCTGCTGGATTCCGCCGGTCGCCTGATCGGCATCAATACGGCCATATACAGCCCTTCGGGGGCGTCGGCCGGGGTAGGCTTTGCCGTGCCGGTGGATACGGTCAATCGCGTGGTGCCGCAACTCATCGCGCGCGGCAAATATATCCGTCCCGCCCTGGGCATCGAGGTCGATGAAGCGCTCAACCGCGCTATCACCCAACAGCTCGGCGTGGAAGGCGTGCTGGTGCTGCGCGTCGCTCCTGGCTCCGCGGCGCAGGCCGCCGGCCTGAAGGGCGCAAGGCTCGGGGCTGACGGCAGCTTCGTTCCGGGAGACATCATCACTGCGGTGAACGATAAGCCGGTCGAAAGCGTGGCGAAACTCTTCGCCAGGCTCGACGATTTCCAGGTGGGGGACGCAGTGCGGCTGAGTGTCCTGCGAGAAAGTCGCAAGATCGAGATCAGCGTCACTCTCCAGCCTGGCAGCTGAACCCGGGGAGGCATGATGGACAGGAAAACAGAGTGGAATGTAGGCTACTGGCTGGTCGCGATGTTCGCGCTGCTCCTGCTGCAGAACTGGTGGAGCGCCGCAAGCCAGGTCGAGCCGGTGCCTTATAGCGAGTTCGAGCGCGCGCTGGCCGAGGGGCGGGTCGCCGAGGTTCTGGTGTCGGATCGTCAGATCACCGGCCGGATGAAGTCGCCTGACGCCAGGGGCAAGACCGTGATCGTCGCCACCCGGGTCGAGCCGGACCTTGCCGAAAGGCTCGACCGCTATCACGTGCCTTACGCTCGGGTCGTGGAAAACACCTTCTTCAGGGACCTGGTTTCCTGGGTGGCTCCGACGCTGGTGTTTTTCGCGGTTTGGTTCTTTCTCTTTCGCAAGGTCGCGGAAAAACAGGGGCTCGGAGGCTTCATGTCCATCGGCAAAAGCCGCGCGAAGGTCTACATGGAAAAAGACACCGGCGTAACTTTCGACGACGTGGCGGGTGTGGACGAGGCCAAGGAGGAACTGAAGGAAGTAGTGGAATTCCTGAGGAATCCGCAGGAGTACGGCCGGCTGGGCGCGCGCGTGCCCAAGGGCGTGCTGCTGGTCGGCCCGCCCGGCACCGGCAAGACACTGCTGGCGAAGGCGGTGGCCGGACAGGCGGGGGTGCCGTTCTTCTCGATCAGCGGCTCGGAGTTCGTGGAAATGTTCGTCGGCGTGGGCGCGGCGCGGGTGCGCGACCTGTTCGAGCAGGCGCGGGAGAAGGCCCCGGCCATCATCTTCATCGACGAGCTGGATGCGCTGGGACGCGCTCGCGGCGCCTTTCCCGGCGTCGGCGGCCATGACGAGCGCGAGCAGACGCTGAACCAGCTGCTGGTGGAACTGGATGGTTTCGATCCCTCCGCCGGGCTGGTGCTGCTTGCCGCCACCAATCGCCCCGAAATTCTCGATCCGGCGCTGCTGCGTGCCGGACGTTTCGATCGCCAAGTGCTGGTGGACCGGCCGGACAAGAAGGGCCGCGTGCAGATCCTGCGCGTGCATGCCAAGAAGGTGAAGATCGTGTCGGATGTGGATCTGGAGCAGGTCGCTGCGCTGACGACCGGCTTCTCAGGCGCCGATCTTGCCAACCTCGTCAACGAAGCCGCGCTCATGGCCACGCGCCGCAAGGCCGAGGCGATCACGCTCGACGATTTCACGCGCGCGATCGAGCGTATCGTGGCGGGCCTGGAGAAGAAGAACCGCGTGCTGAGCGACAAGGAGCGCAAGGTCGTCGCCTACCACGAGATGGGGCACGCGCTTGTCGCACTCGCCCTGCCCGGCATCGATCCGGTGCACAAGGTCTCCGTCATTCCGCGCGGCATCGGCGCGCTCGGCTACACCATCCAGCGCCCGACCGAGGACCGCTACCTGATGACGCGCGAGGAACTGGAAAACAAGATCGCGGTACTGCTGGGCGGCCGCGCTGCGGAGAAGCTCATGTTCGGCAGGCTCTCCACCGGGGCGGCGGACGATCTCGCCAAGGCCACCGACATCGCGCGCGACATGGTGAACCGCTACGGCATGGTGGAGGAACTCGGTTACATCGTCTACGAGGCGCAGCAGCCGCGTTTTCTCGAGGTGCCGGGCGGCATGACGCAAGGCGGCTGCCGGGTCAGCGAGGCGACGGCACAGCGTATCGATGAGGCGGTACGCGAGCTGATCATGGGCGTGTTCCAGCGTGCCTACGGGTTGCTTGATGCCAACCGCGACGTGCTCGAGCGGTGTGCGCAGGCGCTGCTTGCGAAGGAGACGCTCGACGAGTCCGCGATCCGCGAACTCACGCGCGACCTCAAGCGCGCTCCGCAGCCCGAAACAGTATCGGTTCGCTGACGAGTTCGCACCCGGCAGCTTTCAACATATCACGCGTTCCGGTGCCGCGTCGACCAGCGCGTGTGCGAACGGCGTGACGTCGGGATAGGGCATATCGGTCGCGGAAATCCGGTATGGCCCGGTGAGCCTGACCCAGCAGCGCCTGGCGCGCATCAGGCGCAGCAGGGCCTGGAAACCTGGCGCACCGAGACCTTTGTCGGTGCGCATGTAGCCGAAGTGGCCGAGCACGATGTCCACCGGGAAATAAGGGAAGGGCGGGCGATGACGCAAACAAACGGGGAAGGCAGGCTGCACGGGTTTGTATTGGCGGTGCTGCTTTTCATGAGCGGCTGCGCCGGTCTTCTGCCCGAGCGGCCGCTGCCGGACAACTTCTATTTCTGGCAGGTGCACAGCCCGGACCGCAGCGACGCGGACCGGGTGATCGACCAGCGTCGTCAGCCGGAGAAACTGCTGGCGTTTTACGGGGTGCGGCCGGGCATGCGCGTTCTCGATCTCGGGGCGGGCGGCGGCTACAACACCGAGCTTTTGGCACGCGTCGTGGGGCCGGACGGCGTCGTCTACGCCCAGAACAGCCGTTATCTTCTGGAAAACATCGTCAAAGGACGCTTTGGCGAGCGGCTGGAAAAGCCGGCGATGCGCAACGTGGTTCCCCTGGTGCGCGAATTCGACGACCCGGTGCCGCCGGAAGCGCGCAACCTCGACCTCGTGACGTTCAATTTTGTTTATCATGACACCGTCTGGCTGGGCGTCGACCGGAATAAAATGAACCGTGCGGTGTTCACGGCGCTGAAGCCGGGCGGTCTGTACATTGTCGCCGACCATTCCGGGCGTCCCGGCACGGGCGTGAGCGAGGGCAAGACCCTGCACCGCATCGAGGAAAGCGTGCTGCGCCGGGAGGTGGAAGCCGCGGGCTTCAAACTGGTCGGCGAAGCCGGTTTCCTGCGCAACCCGGACGATCCGCGCGATGCGTCGGTATTCAAGCCGAAGATTCCGAATGACGAGTTCGTGCTGAAGTTTGTTAAGCCTTAGAGTGGCTAAAAATAAAAAAACTGTCAGCCACAGAGGACACAGAGTTCACAGAGAGAATCCATAAATATTTTTTAAAACAATCAGATACGAATCATATTTCGTAGTTTGTTTTTCCTCTGTAGTCTCTGTGCTCTCTGTGGCTAATGCTTTTTTGTTTTGAACTTGGTCTTTTTGTTATGCGCTCTTAACCACCCTGGAGGGGGGGAAGTCATGAAAAGCTGGTATCGCAATCTGTTGGTATTGATGGCCGGTGTGTCGCTGCTGCTGACCGCGGGCGTTTCGTTCGCGCAGCCAAGCGGGAAAATCGAAATACTGTGGCTGGGCCAGTCGGCGATGCGCATCACCACACCCGGCGGCAAAGTGATCCTGGTCGACCCGTGGATCACCAGAAATCCCAAGACTCCCGAGCAATACAAGAATCTTGATGCGGTCGGCAAGATCGACCTGATTCTGGTCACCCACGCGCACGGCGACCATCTCGGCGATGCGCCCGATCTCGCCAAAAAGCACAAGGTTCCGATGTGGGGGCCGGCGGGCATGAACCAGTCACTGACCACGATGGGCGTGCTGCCGGCCGAACTGGCGCCGCGCATGAACAAAAGCGGCACCATCAATCCCTTCCCCGGCGTGAAGATCACGCAGACGCATGCCGAGCACAGCTCGGAACTGCTGTGGCCGAACGCCCAGGGCAAGCCCGAAACCCTGGTCGGCGGCGAGCCGGTCGGCTACATCATTGAGTTGGAGAACGGCTTCAAGATCTATCATATGGGCGACACCGGACTGTTCGGCGACATGAAGCTGATCGCCGACTACTACAAGCCGGACCTGGTGATGATTCCGATCGGCGGGCGCTTCGTGCTGAGCCCCAGGGATGCGGCGTATGCCACCAACGAGTGGCTGAAGCCGAAACATGCGATCCCCATGCACTACGGGACCAATCCTTTCCTGCGCGGCACGCCCAAGGAATACATCGAGGCGCTGGGCAGCACCTCGACCAAGGTGCATGCGATCAATCCCGGCGACAAGCTGGAATTTTAAGTTGAGCGCGTGGAACCGGGGGACATATATGCTTGCAGGCTTGAAGCATGCGGCGCGCGGCGCGATGTTATGCGTCGCGCTGCTGGCGCCGCAGGTATTCGCGGCGGAAGTGGAAAGATCGGGCGGGCCATATGTGCCGACGCCGCAGGTCGTCGTCGATCAGATGCTGGCCATGGCGAAAGTCGGGCCGGACGATTTCGTCATCGATCTCGGTTCCGGCGACGGCGTGATCGTGCTGACCGCGGCAAAGCGCTACAAGGCGCGCGGCTTCGGCGTCGACATCGATCCCGCTCTGGTCAAACTGAGCAATAACGAAGCCAGTCGGCTGGGCATCGCCGACCGCGCGCAGTTCGAGGTGCGGGACGTGTTTAAGGCCGATTTGAGTCGCGCCACGGTGCTCACGCTATACCTGCTGCCGGAAATGATGAAAAATCTGAGCGCGAAGATCTATACCGAACTCCGGCCCGGCGCGCGCGTGGTGTCGCACGACTATCATTTCGGCGAATGGCAGCACGACGACGAGTTTACTTTCGACGTGCCGGAGAAGGAGAAGGTCAACGGCGTGGCGCGGGCGACGATTTATCTGTGGATCGTTCCGGCCAAGATCGCCGGCAACTGGCGCATCGCGGTGGCGGGAGGATCACATTATCAGGCTGCGCTGCGGCAGACTTATCAGAATTTCGAGGGCACGGTGAACTCGGGGGGCAGGAACCTCAAGCTCCTGCAGCCGACGCTGCGTGGCGAGGACATCGGCTTTGCCATCGCTGCGGATGGCTTGCGCCAGATGTTCCGGGGCCGCGTTGCGGGCGACAGAATGGAAGGCACGGTCGATCTGGGCGGTGGCAAGAGCGCGCGCTGGACGGCGACGCGTGCGGCGAAGACGGCGTTGCAGTAAGGAGTACGGCTTTACTGCTTTTTGAGCCGCCGATAAATTCTTTTTAATACCTTTCTTCTCAATACCCGCTTGACGGGTGCCTTGAGGGGTACGCGGATAAACGCCGATAAGATCAAAAGCTGATACTCGAAAAAATATAGTAAAAACAATATGTTACAAAAGACATAACCGGGTCGGACCAACGCCAGATATCCCCCGAACGAAAGTGCCGAAGTTACGGAAGCTTAGCGTGGTCCGACCCGTGTAGTCCGGGGGTTACGAGAATCGACGGTTAAACCGTTACAATGCTCATCCCGAGCGACTTGGCGCTCTCAATCATCGCCTCGTCGAGGCAGAGTATGCCTCGTGCGCTCAGGCTCGCGGCGATGGCAAGGTGAAGCGCGTCGCCCGCCCTCAGCTTCAACGTGCCGTCACCCGCCAGCTCGGCGGCGCGGCGGAATTCCTCCCCTCCGGGAACGGCCACCGTGCAATGCTTCCGCGCGAATTCGTGGACCCGCGCCGTGGCCTGTTTCGCCAGGCTCGCTGCCGCCTGGCCGGTGCGCACCTTGATCGCGGCGGCCGAAGCGAACTCGACCAGGGACCATTCGCTGATCGCCAGACGCTCGCCCGAGGCCTCGAGCCAGCCTATGACGGCCTCGCTTTTCGGCTCCCGGATGAAGACCGGAACCAGGGCGCTCGTATCGACGTAAATCATCAGTAGCGCGCGCCGCGGCGCATGTCCCCGACCACCGGCGCCGTTTCCTTCTGGCGGTCAAGAAATTGACGCAGGCGGCGTGACTCGGCCTTGCCGATGGCGCGGCCTTCCGGGGCGAGGACCAGCCGCCCGTCGGCCGAGATCTCCGCAATGAGCGTATCGCCCTCGCCCACGCCGATTCTCTTGACCGATTCCGCCGGCAAGCGCACGGCGAGGCTGTTGCCCCACTTCGACACCACCAGTTCCATCCGCAAGCCCTTGGTCGCCATTGATCATCCCTTGTATCTACACGTATCTACATCATGGGATGAAGTGCTGGTTTTGTCAACATGCAGTCGAACTTTTTAATTTAAAAGCAATTCCTTGGGAAGCGCCTCGACTACCGCACGGCGGTAGATGACTTGGGTCAGGGCGGTGTCGAGTGCGGCGGCGTTGCGCGCATCGGTGACGACCACGCCGCCTGCCAGCAGGGATGCGTTGAGCGGGATCGGGCGGGCGAGCATGGCCCATAGCGCTTCGCTGTGGCGCTCGGGCACATAGTCGAGCGTGACTTTGACGGGCGCGGCAGGTTGTTCCGCACCGGCGACGACGAAGCTGTTGATGTGTGTCGCCCCCGGCCAGTCGGGGCGGTAGAGCATGATATGCGGCAGTTCGGATTGCAGGGTTGCAAGAAAGTGCGCGTAACTGACCGGGCGCTCGAGATCGGCGAAAGTGTTGAACACCGCCACGCCGCGCTTCGAGAGACACTGCTTCAGGTCGCGAAAGAATTCCCGCGTGACCAGGTAATCCGGCGTGCCGTCGCCGTGAAACAGATCCAGCACCACGACGTCAAAACGCTGCGGACAGTGGTGCAGGAAGGCGCGTGCATCGGCCTGGTGGACGCGGACCCTGGCGGGGTCGAAGCCGAAGAAGCGCTGCGCGACGCGCAGCGAGATCGGGTCGATTTCCACTGCCTCGACTTGCACGCCGCGCGCTGTAAGCTGCATCGGCACTATGCCGGCACCCATTCCCAGCACCAGCGCGGTGCGCATTTCCGGGCGGTAGGCATAGGCGAGCGCTTCCAGCGCATAGGTATAGAACGACATCGATCTGCCGTTCGAATCGACGGTGTTCTGGATCAGGCCGTCGTGAAAGTAGATGCGCCGGAAACGGCCCGAGTCGCGCTCGGGCTCGCTTTTGAGGATTTTCACCGTACCGAACAGCGAGCCGTGGGCGGCCTCGACGCGCCAGCTGCTGTCACCATAACTCACCGGTCCCATGCGCCCGGTGTAGGCGTCGGCCTGCCATAGCAGCAGTCCCGAAGCCAGTGCGCCAGTCATCGCAGTGGCAGCGATGGTTTTGCGCGCAGCGAGCGGTGCGGGTGGTACAGCCGCGGTCACCAGCGAGAGCAGCGCCAGCGTCAGTGCGACGACCAGCGTTGCGGCGAAGTTGCTGGTATAGGGGATCAGCCCGAATGCGGTGACGAGCACGCCCGCGACCGAGCCGATGGTGCTCACGAAAAACACCTTGCCGGCACCGGCATCGCCTGCCTGCCTGCCGGTGCTTTGCAGGAAAATGGCCACCAGCAGCGGATTCATCGCGGAAGTCGCGACCAGCGGCAGGAACAGCAGGATCAGGCAGGCCGCGAAAGCGCCGAACACCAGGCTCCACATCGAGAGCGGTGAAAAAAGATGGGGGTAGACGAGGCAGGCCGCGACGATGGCAAGCGCGGCCACGGCCGGCATCAGCGCGTAACCCTGTACCAGCCGGGCGACCGGCAGCGGCTTGCTGTCACGGCCGTTGGCGTAGCGGCCGCCCGCCCAGTAGCCGAGCGCGAGCGAAACCAGCGTGATCGACAGGATGCCGGTCCAGATGTACAGGCTGACGCCGAAGTAGGGCGTCATGATGCGCGAGGCCAGCAGTTCGAGCGCCAGGATCGCGCCGCCGGAGATGAAAACGATCGCGTAGAGCAGTGGCATAAGAACTAGGAGTCTGTCGGGCTCTCATCCCGGCAGGCTCCTGATATGAAAGGCACGAAGAACAGGTTCCGAGGTAGTGCATCCATGACGAAGTTCATTCCTGTTGACCGCGATACCCTATGCCTTTTCCCGGCTGCGGTTCGATTGAGCCTTTGATTGGCAGCCTGTCGCCGCGGCTTTCATCAGGAACCCGTCCGGTGTCGCTGCGCAATGCCTCAAACGGATCGAAGTCCGACAGGCTGCGAGGCTATCGGGTATAATTTCCGCCTCTGGTAAACGCGCAATCTACCAGAGTTGAACGACCGGGGCGAGTCGTGCTTTTGGACAAAGCGGGCGAGGTTGCCGTGCAGGCCGTAAAATCAGCGTAGCGCTTCCGCATTGTTGCTGGGTCCTGTCAGACGAAGGAGGGTTGGCCGTGCTGCGAACTTCATATCGCGGGGTTCGGGAAGTGCGATCTGTTCGACACCGATTTTTCCCAGGCGACTGTGATCACCATGTATCTGCTGCCGCGCGTCAACCTGGAGCTGCGCTCCAGGCTGCTCGAGCTCAAGCCCGGCATCCGCAGCGTGAGCTTGCAGAATCCCAGGCTGCGCGGCGACCAGATCAGTTTCAACTTCACCGCCGAAGTGAATGGCGATCCGGCCAGGTACGAGCTCGACGGCAGGATCGAAGGCGACGCCATTGCCGGCAGTGCCGCGCTTTCCGGCAAGCGCATCCGGGGCAGGCTCGACTGGAACGCGAAGCGCATTGCCGGCGGATGGAATCAAGTTCAGAACCGAAAGGCTTTAGCAATGATATTTGGCACGGCAGCACGCAAGACAAGTCATATCGCCGCGAAGTTTTGCGGCGTGTTTTTGGTTACCGGCTTCGTTTCGGCGCCGGCTTTCACCCAGGATTACGGCGATACGCCCTATGTGCCGACGCCGCAGAACGTCGTCGACAAGATGCTGGAAGTCGCCCAGGTCGGGCCGAAGGACTATGTGATCGATCTCGGCTCGGGCGACGGGCGCATGGTCATCACCGCGGCGAAAAAATACGGCGCGCGCGGCTTCGGCGTCGATCTCGACAAGCGGCTGGTGGCGATGGGCAACAGGCTCGCAGCCAGGGCCGGTGTGGCCGACCGCGCCAAGTTCTATGCGCGCGACCTCTATGAAACCGATGTGAGCCGGGCCACCGTGCTCACCATTTACCTGCTGCCGGAAGTCAATCTGATGGTGCGCCCCAGACTGCTCGCCATGCTCAAGCCCGGCACGCGCATCGTCTCCCATGATTACGACATGGGGGAATGGACGCCGGACCTGTCGCTCATCCTCGATGCTCCCGATAAACCGGTGGGGCGCGACCACAGGAGCAAGGTGTTTTACTGGATCATGCCGGCGACGGTCTCCGGAAAGTGGCGCTGGCAGCTCCCGGTGGAAGGCAAGCCGCTGAATTTCGAGCTGGCGCTCCACCAGAATTTCCAGAACATCGAAGGCACGGTGGAGGTCGATGGCCGCAAAGTCGCGATAGAGGATGCGAAGCTTGCCGGCACTCAAATCGGTTTCTCGGTCGTCGTGAATGACAATGGCGCGTCCCTGCGCTACCAGTTCTCCGGCCGCATCGTCAATAACGCGATCGAGGGGCAGGCGCAAATCATGCGCGACCAGGCAGGGCGGCAGCTCGCATGGAACGCAACGCGTACCGAGCTCTGGGAGCCGGCGCACGCCTCGCTCAAGCCGCCGCAACTGCCGCAGATGCCGAACTAGCGGCGATGAGGCGACCCGGGTTCATCGGTGCGGCGGCGTTTTTCCTCCGCCAACGGGCCATGTAATATTTCTGAAAACGAAGGAGCGGTGATGAGTTTCATCAAACGTTGGCGGTTTTGCACGCTGCTGCTGTCGCTGACCGCATTGTCCGCGACGGCCCAGGACGGCAAGGGCGACGTCGTCTATGTGCCGACGCCGCAGGTCGTGGTCGAGGAGATGCTGGAGATGGCGAAAGTCGGTCCCTCCGATTTCATCATCGATCTGGGTTCCGGCGACGGCCGCATCGTGATCACTGCGGCCAAAAAATTCGGCGCGCGCGGCTTCGGCGTTGACCTGGACGCCTACCTTCTGAAGAAAGCGCGTGAAAGCGCGCGCCGGGAGGGGGTCGCCGAACGGGCGCAGTTCGTCGAGCAAAATCTGTTCGAGGCCGATCTTTCGCACGCGACCGTGATTACGAGTTACCTGCTGCCCGAGATGAACGAGAAGCTGCGGCCCAAGCTGCTGGCACTTAAGCCGGGCACGCGCGTGGTGACCCACGATTACGACATGGGGGAATGGCATCCGGACGAGCAGAAGACGCTCGATGTGCCGGAAAAACAGGTCGGCGACCCCGGCAAGAGCTACATCTTTTTCTATATCGTGCCGGCAAAAATCGCCGGCAAATGGGAATCGCTGATTTACACTGGCGGGCGCGGCGTGATCTACGAGTTTGAATTCGATCAGAGCTTCCAGAAAGTGGGCGGGGACGCGCGGGTCGACGGCAAGCCGGCGCGCCTGCCCCTGTTCCAGGTGCGCGGCGATCAGGTGAGCTTTGAGGCGGAGCTGCCGCAGGGCGCAGGGCTCGCTAAACACCGCTTCCAGGGGCGCGTCAGGGATGATGTCATCGAGGGCACGGTGACGATAGGCGGGCAGAAACCGCTGCCGTGGAAGGCGCAACTGAAGGCGCGCGGTGAACTGCGCATGAGCGCGCTGGAGACGGATGGAAGCGTGCCGTGGTGAGCGGCGAACCTCGTGCCGCGGCCGCGGTGCAACCGCGGCCGACGCTGACCATGCTCGATGCGGTGGCGATGATCGTCGGCATCGTGATCGGCGCTGGCATTTTCAAGGCGCCCTCGATCGTCGCCGGCAGCGTCTCGAGCGAGCAGGTGTTCATCGCGCTGTGGGTCGCGGGCGGCGTCATTTCGCTGGTCGGCGCGCTGTGTTACGCAGAACTCGGCAGTGCTTTTCCGAATACCGGCGGTGAATACTATTTTCTGAATCGCGCTTTCGGTGGCGGGGTTGCGTTTCTGTTTGCCTGGGCGCGCATGAGCGTGGTGCAAACCGGCGCGATTGCCGCGATCGCTTTCGTGTTCGGCGACTATGCGACCCAGCTTGTCGCCCTGGGACCCAGGAGTCCGGTGATTTACGCGATGCTGGCTGTCGCCGGCATCACCGTGCTCAATATCGCCGGCACGCGCGAGAGCAAACTGCTGCAGACCATCCTGACCACCGCGCTGGCCTGTGCGGTGATATCCGTGATCGTCGCGGGCTTGAGCGGCAGCGCCGCGCCGGCGGCGCCGGCGCCGGCGCCGTCGTCCGGGCCGATGTTTTCGCAGCTCGCGCTGATCTTCATTCTGCTGACTTACGGCGGATGGAACGAGGCGGCCTATCTCACGTCGGAAATCCGCGATGCGCGGCGCAATATCGTGCGCGCCCTGGTGCTGGGCATTCTCATCGTCACGGTGCTCTACGTGCTGCTCAACCTGGCCTATCTCAATGTCCTGGGCCTCGACGGCATGAAAGCGTCGAAAGCCGTCGCCGCCGATCTGATGAAAGCCACGCTCGGCGATGCCGGAGCGATCGTGCTGAGCCTGATCGTGATTGCCGCCGCGCTGTCCACGCTCAACGCCACGGTGTTCACCGGCGCCCGCACCAATTACGCGGTGGGGCGCGATTTCCCGGTGTTCCGCGCGCTCGGCATATGGAAGGAGCAATCTAACGCGCCGGTCAACGCGCTGCTGCTGCAGGGCGCGGTGGCGTTGATGCTGGTGCTGCTCGCTTCGTTCACGCCGGACGGCTTCGAGACCATGGTCGCCTACACCGCACCGGCCTTCTGGCTGTTCTTCATGCTGACCGGCGTGTCGCTGTTCGTGCTGCGGCGCCAGCAGCCGCTCTCCGGGAACCCGTTCCGCGTGCCGCTGTATCCGCTCACGCCGATGCTGTTCATCGCGATGTGCGCGTTCATGCTCTGGTCCAGCGCAAACTATGCGATGTCGAAAGACCCGGGCAGCGTCGGCGCGCAGCTCGGGATCGGCGTGCTACTGCTCGGCGTGCCGCTGGCGCTGCTCGCCAGAAAACGCATAACATGATGATTTATAAGTAATATTTCTGACGAGCCGGCCGGGTGCGCCAGCGTAAGATCGGCGATTTTTTGGAGGTCCTGCGGATTGATTTTCATGTTCGATCCGGCCATGTCACGCGCACAGGGGCCATGCACACGGGGTCAACACCCGTGTGTGATGACCCTTCGTGTGGCTGGACAGGCGCGGGGGTCGACTGACACGGTGTGACTACGCCGTGAGCAGCCTGACTTGCGCCGGATTGATGCCGACTTTGACGCGGTTGCCGGGCACGTGGATCGGGTGGCCACTGTAATGAGGCTGGTCGGCGATGAGGTCGGTGTCGCCGACCCTCACCGTGTAGCGCACGAATTCACCCAGAAATTCGCGTTCGGCGACGGTCCCTTCCACCCAGACCTGGCCTGCATCAGTATTGTCGCCGGACGCCAGCAGCGTCAGCGCATGCGGCCGGATCGCGATCTCGGCGTCGCCGGCAGCCGCTTTCGTTTGCGGCAGCGTGATGCGGCCCAGCGCATGCGAATCGAACGCCACGCCCGTGCCCGCCGGCCCGACTTTGCCCTTCAGCAGGTTGATGGTGCCGACGAAATTAGCGATAAAGCGGTTCGCCGGGTGGTCGTAGAGTTCCATCGGTGTGCCGATCTGCTGGATCACGCCGCCGTCGAGCACCGCGACGCGGTCGGAGATCGACAGCGCCTCTTCCTGGTCGTGGGTCACGAATATCGTGGTGATGCCGAGCTTTCTTTGCAGCGCCAGCAGCTCGGTGCGCATGTGAACACGCAGCTTGGCGTCGAGGTTGGACAGCGGCTCGTCGAGCAGCAGCACCTTGGGCTCGATGGCGATGGTGCGCGCCAGCGCCACCCGCTGCTGCTGGCCGCCGGAGAGCTGGCCGGGACGGCGTTCGCCGTAATCCCTGAGCCCCACCAGTTCCAGCGCGGCGGCGACTTTTTCGCGGATGACTTCGCGCGGCAGCCTGCGCTCCACCAATCCGAAGGCAACGTTGCCGTTCACCGTCATGTGCGGCCACAGCGCATAGTTCTGGAACACCATGCCGATATTGCGCTGCCACGGCGGCACGCGCGTGATGTCTTCGCCGCCGATGATGATGGTTCCTGACTGCGCCTGGTTGAATCCGGCGATCAGCCGCAACAGCGTCGATTTCCCGGAGCCCGAGGGGCCGAGCAGCGCGAAGAATTCGCCGGGCGCTATGGATACGCTGATGTCGCGCAGCACGGGCGTGGCGCCGTAGGCGAGCGACACGTTCCTGATTTCGACCTTCACCTTTTGCATGGCGTCCATGGCTATACCTCGATTTTCTGCAGCGGCCGGGCTTGCTGGCCCGCGGCGCGGCTGCGGATCAGGCGATGGGAGAAATAGGTGCCGAGCGCGACGATGACGACAGCGAGCACGCCCAGCGCCGCGCCCGGACCGCGTCCCGCGGCGCTTTGCATGTAAAGATAAATTCCGTATGACATCGGTGCGTCGGTCTGCGATGTGGTCAGCATGATGGTCGCCGACAGCTCGACCGCAGCGGTCATGAAGCTGGTGACGAAGCCGGCGAGGATGCCGCCCGCCATCAACGGTACGACGATGCGATAAATGGTGCGACGCTTGCTGGCGCCGAGATTTTCAGCCGCCTCTTCCAGAGAGACATGCATCTGCTGCAGCGCGGCGACACAGGAGCGGAGCGCGTACGGCAGGCGCCGCACCGTGTAGGCGAGCATGATGAGTATCCATGACGAAGTCAGCATCTCGTCCATGAAGGGCAGCTGCACCCCCTTGAAGGTGCGCAGATAGCCGATGGCGAGCACGACACCGGGAATTGCGAGCGCGGCGCTGGCCATGAAATCCAGTGACTGCCGCAGCGGCAGCCGCGTGCGCAGGATCAGGTAGGCAATCGCAGTGCCAAGAATGACATCGAGCGTTGCGGCCAGCCCGCAGTAGAGCATGGTGTTCCAGACCATGCGCGGGGAGTCCTGTGCCACGGTCATGTAGTGTTCCAGGGTGAAGCTGTCGGGAAGCACGCTGAAGCTCCATACCTTGCCGAAAGACAACAGCAGGATGCCGAGGTGCGGCGAGAGCACGAGCAGCAGCACCAGGATGATCCAGCCATAGGCGATCACCGACTGCCAGGGCTTGAGCCGGCGCCTGGCGAGACCGGAATAGCCGCGCTGCAGGGTCGCGTAGTCGCGGCCTTTCAGCACCAGCGCGGATGCCCACAGCGCGAGCAGCGAAAACCCGATCATCAGTACGCTGATCACGTAGCCGATCGGGTCTTCGATGCCGACCGAGGTGATGCGCAAATACGCCTGCGGCGCCAGCATGTTGGTGACGTTGAGCACGAGCGGCGTGCCGAGATCGTCGAAGACCTTGATGAACACCAGCGCCGCGCCGGCGACATAGCCCGGCATCGCCAGCGGGAATACGATGCGACGGAACAGCCGCATGCCGCTGGCGCCGAGATTCTGCGCCGACTCCTCCATCGAGCTGTCGATATTGTTGAGCGCGACCGTGAGGTTCATGAGGATGAACGGGAAGTAGTGCAGCGCTTCGACGAAGATCACGCCGTTCAAGCCTTGCATGATCGGCAGGTTGATGTCGAACCAGTCCCCCAGCAGCAGGTTGAGCGAGCCGCTGCGCCCGAAAATGAGCTGCATCGCGACCGCGCCGACGAACGGCGGCATGATCAGCGGCAGTATGCCCAGCGTCTGGATCAGCAGCGCGCCGCGGAATTCGAAGCGCGCCGTGAAATAGGCGAGCGGCAGCGCGATCAGCGAAGCGAATACCACCGACAGGGTCGCCACGATCAGGCTGTTCCAGAACGATTCCCGCATCAGCGAGATCTGAAAAAACGAGGCAAAATGCGACAACGTCAATTCGCCGTCGGGATTGGCGAAAGCGACGTAGATCACCATGATCACCGGCACGACCAGGAAAGCGAGCAGAAAGGCCGCGATCAGAAGAGCCAGCGCGGCTTGCACCAAAGTGAACCCGGAACGTGCGGTCGTCATCATGACGCCCGCATCACGGTCTTGCGGATGTGGCGCACGCCGAGCATCACCAGCACCGCCACGATCGGGATGGAAATTCCCGTCACGAGATCAGGCTCGAAGTGGATGCCGAAACTTTTCGCCGCCTTGGCAAGGTAGCCGATCAGGCCCACGGCGTAATAGGTGATCGCCGCGACCGACAGGCCCTCGACCGTTTCCTGCAGCCGGAGCTGCAGTTTGGCGCGGCGATTCATCTGCGCCAGCATCTGCAGGTTCTGCTGCTCGCGTTCGACGTCCACGCGCGTGCGCAGCAGGTCGCTCGAGCGCGCGATGCGCGCGGAAAGCTCGTCCTGGCGCTTGGCCATCGACTCGCAGGTGTTCATCGCCGGCGCGAGCCGCCGTTCCATGAACTCGCCGATGGTCTGGAGGCCGGGGATGCGCTCCTCGCGCAGGCCGCGGATGCGGTCACGGGTAAGTTCGTGGTAGGCGCGCGCGGCGCCGAAGCGGTATTTGCTTGCCGACACCGATCTCTCCACCGACGCGGCGAGCCGCGTCAGTTCGTTGAGCAGTTGCGGCTCGTCCTCGGTGCCGGCGCCTGCCATGCGTTCCGTGAGCGCGGAGAGCGTGCGCTCGGCGGCGCTGATCTCGCTTCCGACGCGGCGCGCCACCGGGAAGGCGAGCAATGCCATCATGCGGTAGGTCTCGATCTCGAGCAGCCGCTGCACGATGCGCCCGGCCTGGTAGCGGCCGAGCCCGCGGTCGAGCAGCAGGAAGCGGCTCATGCGGTCGGGATGAATGCGGAAATCGGTGAACACGCAGGCCGCGCCTGAAGCGACCGCGGCACCGACGATGGGGTTGTCCGCGAAGCTTTGTGCGATTTCCCGCGCCGCCGGAATCGGCCCGGGCGCTTTCGCGACCGCGACCTGGGTCGCGACGATGGTCTCACCGGGGAGCGCCTCCAGCCAATCGGCGGGCACCGCGTCGAGCGCGCTCGACGCGAAGGGCGCGCCGGCATCGCCGCGGCAAAAGAAGGTGTAGCTCGCGAACTCGGTATGGCGCTCCCATATCAGGCGGAACGCGCCGAGGTCGGCGCTGACGTGAGGGACGTCGAGCCGCGGCACCGGCCGGCCCATGCGCTCGAACAGGCGGGCAAGGGCGTGGGGGGCTGCGCCACTGCCACTGTCGCCGGAGAGCAGTGCCAGAAACGCGACGCGCTCGGGCGCCTCGACCTGGGCGTAGGGCCGGGCGTGGACTTCATCGTTGAGGACGAGGCGTTGCGCGTGGTCGGCGGGAATGAGCATACCTAGCTGCCGAGGCATTCGAGCCGCGCCGCCGCGGGCCTGAGTGCTTTCAAGAACCTCTCCCTGTGTTCGGACTGGGATTTATTTGGCGAGAGTTGCCGCCTGGTTGGCGAGCTCGACCGCCCTGGCATAGTTCTTGCGCGCAGTGCTATTCCAGTATTCTTCCAGACCGGTCAGCTGCTTGGTCTTCAGCGCGTCGCGCTTGGTGTCGCGGAACAGCGCCAGGAAGGCCTTGTCCCTGGATTTCTCCTCGGAAACCACAGGGGTATAGGCCAGTTCGCGCGCTTCGGCGAGCAGTTTCTGCGCCTGCGGATTGGACTTGCCGGCGAGCTTGGCGGCGGCCTCGTTGATGGCCCGGGTGGCGGCGACCAGCTCCTTGTGGCGGAAGGTGATGGTCTGGTCGAAAATCGAACTCACCACGTAGTAGCGCGACTCGGACAGTTCCGAATCGAAGTTGACCTTGGCCTTGATCTTGCCGCCGTACGGGTTGGGATAATCCTTGGGTGCCTTGGCGTAAATGGCGGGCAGTACCGGCAGGCGGCTGATTTTGGGCTCAAGCAACAATTGCTGGCCTTCTTCCGACAGCGTGAAGGCGATGAATTTCTTGCCCAGTTCGGCATTTTTGGCGTTGGCGATCAGGCCGATGTTGGCCGGCACGATGGCGGTGACCGAGGGATAGACGAATTCGACGGGGAAGCCGGAAGCCTTGGCCGACAGGCCGAAGAAGTCGATGACCAGGCCGATGCCGAACTGGCCGTTATTGACGCCGTCGGGCACGCCGAAGCTCCTTTCAGTGATCGCGGCGCAGTTGCCGGCGATCTGCAGCATCTGGCGCCAGCCCTTTTCCCAGCCTTCGCCCTGCAGGATGGTTTCCACGGTGAGGTGGGTGGTGCCGGAGCGCGACGGCGAGGAGATGGCGACATGTCCGAAGTACACCGGCTTGGTGAGGTCCGCCCATTCCCTGGGCTCGGGCAGCTTGTTGGCTTTCATGTAGCGCGTGTTCCACATCAGGCCGTAGCCGGCGAGCGCCTGCCCGTAGTAATAGCCTTTCGGGTCGTTGACCGGATAGGCGCCGATCCTGGCCGGCACGGCCGGATTCCTGCCGTCGTATTTGGCGAGCAGCCCGTCTTTCGCCAGCACCTCGAAGGCGTCGGGGGCCGAGGCCCAGAAAATGTCCGGTTTGTTGTTGGCGGGCGCTTCGCGCACATAGGCCACGCCGGCCGAGGTGCCCTTGTTGAGGATTTCGACCTTGACGCCGGGATTGCGCGTTTCAAAGGCTTTTTTGTAAACCTCGGTCAGGTCTTTGGGGAATGAGGTAACGATCGACAATACTTGTTGCGCATATGCCGTTGTACAGAACACGCTGAGTGCCACTGCAGCCAGCCAGGACTTGATCGAAAGCAGAGATTTCAAGGTTTTCTCCTCGGTTTTTGGACTCATTAAGACGCGATAATATCGCACTTACTTACAGACCGCAGCGACTGCCGCCGGCCTCGACCAGTCGGGGCTTGAAATCCGGGCATCTGCCCCAATTATATAACCGTTTGTTTTAGCGAGGAAAAAATGGCAGAAACCCAGACCAAGGAGACTTTAGGCTTCCAGGCCGAAGTCAAACAGCTGCTCAACCTGATGATCCACTCCCTGTACAGCAACAAGGAGATTTTCCTGAGGGAGCTGGTTTCAAACGCTTCGGACGCCTGCGATAAGCTCAGATTCGAGGCGCTCACCGACAAGGCGCTCTACGAGAACGATGCCGAGCTGAAAATCCGGATCGCCTACGACCCGAAGGCGCGCACCATCACGGTATCCGACAACGGCATCGGCATGTCGCGCCAGGAAGTGATCGAACATATCGGCACCATCGCCAAGTCGGGCACGCGCGAGTTCTTCCAGCGGCTGACCGGAGACGAGGCCAAGGACGCGCATCTCATCGGCCAGTTCGGCGTGGGCTTCTATTCATCGTTCATCGTCGCCGACAAGGTGACGCTCACCACCCGCCGCGCGGGGCTGACCGCCGAGCATGGCGTGAGATGGGAATCCGACGGCAGCGGCGAGTACACCATCGAAACCGTGGAAAAGGCGGCGCGCGGCACCGAGGTCACGCTGCATCTGCGCGAAGGCGAGGACGAGCTTCTCAACGGCTATCGCCTGCGCTCGATCATCCGCAAGTATTCCGACCACATCACGCTGCCGATCGTGATGAAAAAAGAGGAATGGGACAAGGATTCGGGCAAGAACAAGCTCACCGACGAGGACGAGACCGTTAACCAGGCAAGCGCGTTGTGGGCGCGGCCCAAGTCCGAAATCACCGAGGAGCAGTACCACGAGTTCTACAAGCATGTGGCGCACGATTTCGAGGCGCCGCTCGCCTATTCGCACAACCGCGTCGAAGGCCGGAAGGAATACACCCAGCTGCTCTATATCCCGTCGCACGCGCCGTTTGACCTGTGGGACCGCGAGCACCGGCGCGGCGTCAAGCTCTACGTGCGCCGCGTATTCATCATGGACGATGCCGAGCGCCTGCTGCCGGCGTATCTGCGCTTCGTGCGCGGCGTGATCGATTCCAATGATCTGCCGCTCAACGTATCGCGCGAAATCCTGCAGGAGTCCAAGGACATCGAAGCCATCCGCGCCGGGTCGGTGAAGCGCGTGTTGTCGATGATCGAGGACCTGGCCGAGAACCACAGGGAGAAGTTCGCGACCTTCTGGAAGGAATTCGGGCTGGTGTTCAAGGAGGGCGTGGGCGAAGACCACGCCAACCGCGAGCGCATCGCCAGACTGCTGCGCTTTGCCTCCACGCACAAGGACGCCGAGGAACAGGTGGTGTCGCTTGCCGACTATGTCTCGCGCATGAAACCGGGCCAAGAGAAAATCTACTACATCACCGCCGAGAGCTTCGCCGCGGCGAAGAACAGTCCGCATCTCGAGATTTTCCGCAAGAAGGGTGTGGAAGTGCTGCTCCTCTACGACCGCGTCGATGAGTGGGTGGCGTCGCACCTGACCGAGTTCGAGGGCAAGCCGCTGCAGTCGGTCGCGAAGGGCCGGCTGGAACTGGGCCGGCTCGAGGACGAGACGGAGAAAAAAGAGCAGGAAAAAGAGGCGGGGGAATTCAGGGAACTCGTCGAGAAAATCAGAAAGACGCTCGGCGAGCGCGTCAAGGACGTGCGTGTCACGCTGCGGCTCACCGAATCGCCGGCGTGCCTGGTGGCCGACGAACACGACTTGAATGCCAACCTCCAGCGCCTGCTCAAGGCGGCCGGACAGAAGGTGCCGGCCTCGAAGCCCATTCTCGAAATCAACCCGCATCACCCGCTGGTGCTGCGGCTCAGGGAAGAAGCGCGGGGCGAGCGCTTCAACGACCTCGTCCAGATTCTGTTCGATCAGTCGCTGCTGGCCGAGGGCGGCCAGCTCGAAGACCCGGCGGGGTTCGTCAAGCGGCTCAATCAGTTGATGCTGGCGTGGGGCGGAAAATAGAGGTCAACGCCGCCTTAAGCGGCGCGGCGCGTCCGCTTGCCGTCGGTCCGCTGTCTTGCATGACGGCAATAAAAAAGCGGCCCCTCCGGGCCGCTTTTGCGAGAGGTCAACGGGCGATCAATGTACTGTGACCCGCTTGCCTGACGCCGACTCCGACTTGGGCAGCGTCAGTTCGAGCACGCCATCGGTATACTTGGCTTGCGCATTTGCCTGGTCGATTTCGTGACCGAGGGTGAATGCGCGGTACAGCTTGCCGTAGTGGCGTTCGGACCACAGCGCCTTCTCGTCGTCCTTGACGTCTTTCTCGCGCTTTACTTCCGCCGCGATGGAGACCTGATCACCGTCGATGGTGACGCTGATGTCTTCCTTGCGCACGCCCGGTATTTCGGCCACGACGCGATACTCCTTATCGTTCTCCGTGACGTCCATCCTGAACGGCGCGGACTGTCCCCACATGCGCGACTCCAGTGCCAACGGCCGCACGAAGAAACCGCGGAAAAGATCTTCGAACGGATCGTCGAGCGGATTGAAGCGCGCAATTTCTTCAAACGGACTGTAAGTCGTGATGTTTGCCATAAAAAATCACCTCCAATTGCTTAAAGACCACGGAGCGGCGGATACGATGGTACCTCGCGCTCCTGCCCGTAAAACTGGGGGCGGAATAGCGTGGTTTCAAGAGCGGCGCATCAGAAAAAAATATAAATAAATCAATATGATACGTGATGACGGTGGAACGCGGAAGGCGCTTGGACCACACCGTTTCATTTTCCTTTCCACTGCGGCTTGCGCTTCTGCATGAAAGCGTCTATCCCTTCGGCCGCATCCTCGGTCATCATGTTGCAAACCATGGTTTCGGACGCAAGCTCGTAGGCCTGCTCCAGTCCGGCCTCGATCTGCTCGTAGAAAATTTTCTTGCCGGCGGCGACCGCGACCGGCGTCTTGGCGATGATAGATTGCGCGAGCTTCTTCACTTCGGCGTCCAGTGCGTCCAGTGGCACGACGCGGTTGATGAGTCCGTAGGCGAGCGCGGTATCGGCGTCGATGAAATCCCCCGTCATCAGCATTTCCATCGCCCGCTTGCGCGAGATGTTGCGTGTGAGCGCGACGCCGGGCGTGGCGCAGAACAGTCCGACGTTGATGCCCGAAGTCGCAAAGCGCGCCCCCTCGGCCGCCACTGCCAGGTCGCATTGCGCGACGAGCTGGCAACCGGCTGCGGCGACGATGCCGTGGGCGCGCGCGATCACCGGCTGGGGCAGGCGCGTCAGGCTCAGCATCAGGCGGCTGCAGCGCTGGAACACGTCCTTGATGAATTTGCGGTCGGCATGGGCGCGCATTTCCTTGAGGTCGTGCCCGGCGCAGAACGCCTTGCCGGTGCCGGCGATGACGACGACCCGCACCGACTCGTCGCGCGCAATCGCGTCGATCGCCGCCTGCAGCTCGATCAGCAGCGCCGAGGACAGCGCGTTGTACTGCTGCGGACGGTTGAGAATGAGCGTGGTGATGCCGTCGGCGTCGGCGCGCAGCAGGACCGGCGGGTCGGCGGGTTCGGTGGCAGTTGGGGTGGCCGTCACTTAAGCCTCCGGAGAATGGTGATGAGTTCGGCCCGCATGTTACGTAGCCAGTATCTCGGTTATTTCGAGATTTGCTATTTCTGGGTGATCGGCAGCTGGCGCGGGCAGCGCACCACGCCATTGTAGCACGAGGTGCACATCCACATCGAATCGGATCTGAGCACTTCCTCGCGCTTTCCCGCGCGGATCATCATGAAGATTTTCTGCGGAGAGTGCTCCCAGTACGGGCCGAACGGGCACTCCACGGTGCAGCGTTTGCACTGCGTGCAGCCTTCGAGGCGCACGATCGGAAACGACAGATCGCCCGAACGCGGATGCGCGGCGCGCCCTGGGCGGCGGCTTCTTTTGCCAGCTTCTCCAGGCCGGCCTGATCGACGACGTTCGGCGTCTTGCCGTAGGCGAATTCGGGAAGTTTGCCGGCATCGTAAGTCGTGAATCCCGAGGCCTGCACGATGGCGCCCACCTCTTCGGTGGTGATGCCGCCCGATTCGGCGGCGATTTCGACAGAAAAGCGTCCGGGTGCGCCGCTGGTCCTGGCGATCACGGAATTCAGATAGACCTTGATGCGTTTCTCGGCGCTGACCGCAGCGATCATCTGGTCCACGCCGGTGTCTGCCGGGTCCTGGTACGGCTATCGAATCCCCGCGGCATCACTGCTTGGTCAGGGGCAGGTGATCCAGCACCAGATTCTTGACTTCCTTGCGCACGAAATCCATGAATGTCTGCGCCACTACCGGCAATTGCTTGCCTACGGGGTAGACGAAGTACCAGTGACGCTCCAGGGGAAAGCCTTCGACATCGAGCGTGACGAGCTGGTCCTGCGCCACGCCGAGACCCAGCGTGTAGCGCGACATGATGGAGACGCCGAGACCGGCGAGGATCGCTTGCTTGATCGCCTCGTTGGTGGACAGTTCCATGCGTACCGAGGGCCTGACGCCGCGTTGTTCAAAGATTTGTTGAGCCACCATGCGCGTGCCGGAACCGGGCTCGCGCATCAGGAATGGCTCCCGGGCGAAGCGCTCGAACGGGATGTTCCTTTCACGCGCCAGCGGATGGTCGGCGCGTGCGAACACCACCATCGGATTGGGCAGGATCATCTGCGTCACAACCTCCGAATCGGTGGGCGGATTGGCGAAGATATAGAGGTCGTCGGCGTTTTGCGCCATGCGTTCAATCAGCGTTTCGCGGGGATGGATCTGGAGTGACACCTCGATGCCGGGATGACGTTGCACGAACCCTGCGAGCATGCGCGGGGCAAAATATTTTCCCGTGGTGCTCGCCGCCAGCTGCAGGCGCCCGCATTTAAGGCCGCGGATATCGGAGAGCGTGCTCTCGACGCCGTGCAGTGTGCTGAATATCTCGTGGCATGCGGCGTAGAGCTCGCGTCCGGCTTCCGTGAGATGTATCTGCTTGCCAATCTGCTCGAACAACGGCAGCCCGACGGTTTCGGCGAGCTTCCTTATCTGCACCGAAACGGTCGGCTGTGCCATGTAGAGTTCCTCGGCGGCACGAGTGAAGCTGCCGTGGCGCGCAACGGCCTCGAACACGCTCAGTTGCGGCAGCGTGCCGTGCTTGAGATAGCGTCGAATTTTGCTGGGTTGCATGGATCGCCTCACGTCATCAATAACGGTGATTAAATCCGCATGCGGGGCACGTTATGGTATGCCCAAAAGCAATGCGGCCTTCACCTCTGACGGGCGAAGGCCGCAAATAAAAAAGACCTTTACCCATCTGGGCAAAGGTCTCGCTTACAACGCTTTCGTTGCCAACAGGACCGGGGACCCTCAAGTCCCGTAATGACGGCCCTGCTGAATGGCGCTTCAATGGCGCCACTAAAGCTACTCCCCTTTGGAGGGGCGTATCCGGATCCCGGAACGCAGCCAGTTTTTAACACAGCCAATTTACCCGCGTCAAGCCAGGCCATGCATTATGTTACTTAATGGACGGCATTAAGAACGCGGAAAACGTACATGGATATCAATCTATCGTATTACAAAGTTTCATTTCATTTCGACATGCCATCGACCCATAATCTGAGGCGTCTCTGACTGAGACATGCGTTGCGCGCGCCGCCGTCAGCGGCAGCGCGCGCAACATGAGCATCCTCGCAGAGGGGAGTAGCGTCGGCAGTCCCAGGGCTGTCCGCGG
>JAIESJ010000285.1 GCA_019746155.1 Burkholderiales bacterium | reverse complement strand
AAAAGTGCGTTTGGCGATGCACCCATACCCTACACCTTCGGATGGCCCGTCGTCATAAGCTGTTTTGGACAAGAGTGGGCTGATGTCCAAAATATCCGGCCTCAACATGGTTTCGCAGACCACGGATTTCCGGCTCTACGATAAAAAAGTCGTTGCCGCCTTTCGCCATATTACCGAGCGCAATCGCTTGTTCAGAGGTATCATGGACTGGCTGGGCTTCCGGAAGGTCTATGTCCGGTTTCATGCGAATGCCCGCAACGACGGCGCTGCCGGCTATTCCTTCGCCAAGCTCTGGCAACTTGCCATTAACAGTATCACCGCGTTTTCCTTATGGCCGCTGCGGTTGGCCGGCTACCTGGGTATATTCATTACTACTGTAAGCGGCTTGCTGCTGGCCTGGATGCTGGGCTCCTATTTTTTTAGCGATAACGGGGCCTATACGCCGCTCGCTATCGTCGTAGTGACCAACACCTTCCTCATCGGCATCGTGCTCATGGCCATTGGTTTGGTGGCGCTGTATATCGGCACCATTCACACCGAGGTGATCAACCGGCCGCTTTATGTTGTCCGTGAGCGGCTGAATTTTGAAGAGAAAGCCGGCCGACAATGAGCGTGGCCGCGGAACAGCCCCGCGCATCGCTCTATCGCCGCGTTGCGGGTCTGTTTTTCAGCAAGCTCGCACGCGCCAGCGCCTGGCTGTTCGTCGGCAGCATCGCCGGCGGCATCCTGGGCTATGTGTTTCACGTGCTCATGGGACGCATGCTCAGCACCCAGGAATACGGCCTCTTCAGCGCCATGATGGCGTTTTTCGCCGTGTTCAACACACCGCTGGGCACATTGATGATGGTGGTGTCGCGCAAAGTATCGGAATACCGCGCCAGGCAGGATGCCGGCAGCATTTCCCATTTCTATTATTCGATCAATATTCGCACTGCCGCCATTGGGGCGCTCCTTCTAGGCATCTATCTGCTTTTCGCGCCGCAAGTCCAGTCCTATCTGAAGGCGCCCAGCGTCATACCGGTGTATCTTCTCGGAGCGCTGCTGTTTCTGACTTTTCTGCCCGTCATCAACAATGCCTTTCTGCAAGGGCTCCAGCGCTTTATCTGGTTTTCTGCGAGCGGGGTGCTGGGCGTTATGCTCAAGATCATCTTTTCGGTTGTGCTGGTCTGGCTGGGTTATGGCTTGACGGGCGCGGTGGGCGGCGTGGTCCTTACCTCGCTCGCGATGTGGTTTATTACCTATGGCGCCCTTTACCGGCCGTTGGCGCGAGGGCGGAACAAGCCCTATCTAGCGGCGCATTTGTCCATCCGACCGGCGCTGCCGGTGTTAACCGCCAATGCCGCCTTCGCGGCCATGACCCAGCTCGATATGGTGCTGGTGAATTATTACTTCCCCGCGCACGAGGCTGGATTGTATGCGGCGGCGTCGATTTTGGGCAAGGCGGTGATGTACTTGCCGGGCGGATTTGCATTGGCGCTGTTTCCCATGGTGGCGGAAAACCACACGCGTGGTCAAAGTAGTGCGCATTTGTTGCTGCAAGCGGTCGGGTTGACGGCCGTGCTGTGCGGCGCCGGGGCGGTTTTCTATTTTCTGTTTGGCGAGGAAATAATTGTGTTGTTGTACGGCGAGGATTATCGTGGCGCCGGGGAGGTGCTCAAATTCTTCGGCTTTGCAATTCTGCCCATGGCATTGGTCATGGTGGCCGAATATTTCCTGATTGCCAAGGGTCGTGTGCTTTTTGCATACCTGTTCGTTTTTACCGCGCCGTTACAGTTAACGGCAATTTATTTTTATCATGACTCCCTGCAAATGGTCGTTGCCGTGATGGGGGCCAGCGGACTGTTGCTCGCGATCCTCGGTTATGGAGTATTGTGGCGGGAATTTCGGAGGTCATGAGTGCAGAGGGGAGAGGTAATGCAGAGCAAGAGAATACTGGTTACCGGAGGAGCGGGCTTTATCGGGTCACACCTGTGCCGGCGGTTGCTGGCTGAGGGGCATGATGTTCTGTGCGTCGATAATCTTTTTACCGGTAGCAAAGACAACATTATTGATTTGTTCGATAACCATAAATTCGAGTTTTTGCGGCATGACGTCACGTTCCCGCTTTATGTGGAAGTAAATCAAATATACAACCTCGCCTGTCCCGCCTCGCCGATTCACTATCAGTTTGACCCTGTGCAAACCACGAAAACCTCGGTGCATGGCGCCATCAACATGCTCGGTCTCGCCAAGCGCACCAAGGCGCGTATCTTGCAGGCATCGACCAGCGAAGTTTACGGTGACCCGGAAATACATCCCCAGCCCGAAACCTACTGGGGACGGGTCAATCCGATCGGCCCCCGCGCTTGCTACGACGAGGGGAAGCGCTGCGCGGAAACCCTGTTTTTTGACTACTACCGCCAACACAAGCTCGAAATCCGCGTCGTGCGAATCTTCAATACCTTCGGTCCGAACATGCACCCGAACGACGGCAGGGTAGTGTCCAACTTCATCGTCCAGGCCCTGCGGAACCATGACATTACGATCTACGGCGACGGCTCGCAGACCCGGAGCTTTCAATACATTGACGATCTCGTCGAAGGCATGGTCCGCATGATGAATAATGAAGAAGGTTTTGTCGGCCCGGTCAATATCGGCAACCCGGATGAATTCACCATCAAGGAACTGGCGGAAAAAGTCCTTGCGTTAATACCGGAAAGCAAAAGCCGGATTGTGCATAAGGCTCTTCCGCAAGACGATCCCAGGCAAAGGCAGCCGGATATTTCCATGGCAAAAGAAAAGCTTGGGTGGCAGCCCGAAATAAAGCTAGATGAGGGTTTACGCAAAACAATCGAATATTTCCGCACTATCATCGGGCGGGCCTGATTTCAAGGGGAGGCTGGGGTGGTCATGGAACGCGGCGACGTGAATTAGATGAACTGCTTCCCTCCCCTTCAAGGGGAGGGTTAGGGTGGGGATGGGGTTGGAAGAGGCGTGGAATCGGCAAGGCAGCCCCACCCCCATCCCAGCCTTCCCCTTGAAGGGGAAGGTGAGAAATGTGCCAATGGCACGGAAAGGATTACCCACCCCCATCCCGGCACGCCCGCGGAGGGCGGAGCAGGTGCCGTTGGCCTTGGCCAATGGTGGCGCGTCGTAGGGCGGAAGAGGGGCCCCTCTGGGGATCTGACCCCGGAGACGCGCATAAAGCCGATGTCGACGCGCTCACCGCCGGTTCCACGGTCGCATCCCCGCAAACGGGGCCCCTGCTCCGCGTTACACCGGCTCCCCGAAGCGGGATGCGGCGCCGGATTCAACCGCGTGCTTATGCGCGCCTGCAATGCTCGGTAACTTATAAACTTTCAGGGGGTTTTTTGTGAAAATAAGCAACGACCTCTCCGGCAGGAACATTGCGTTGCGGGCGCGCGGCGCCACCGTGACCGCCTACGACCCGATGATCTTCGATGGCCGCAACCTGTACGAGCCGTATTCAGTCAAGGATCAAGGACTGGAGTATTATCCAATCGGTAGAAAATGAATATCTATAAAGTGCTGGAAATAGAGCATCTCACTGAGAGCACCTTTCGCCTGCGTACCGAGCGGCCCGCGGTTCCCATCCGTGCCGGTCAGTGCTTCAGCGTGGGGCCGAAAGGCCTCGGCGTCAACCGCGAGTATTCCATGTATTCCGGTGCCGAGGATCCTTACCTTGATTTCCTCATCCGCAGGGTCGAACGGGGCGTGGTGAGTGCGGCCCTGCGAAATGTGCGGGTGGGCGATGAAGTCGAGATCGGCGGGCCTTACGGGGAATTCTGTCTCCAGGAATCCGTATCGGACAGGCGCTATCTATTCATCGCAACCGGGACGGGCATCGCGCCCTTCCGTTCTTATGTCAAGACATCTCCAAGTCTTGATTTCTGCTAATCAGTTGAATCTGTTCGAGCAACGTTGGGACACTACTGAAATAAAATAAGATTAAGAATGGGAGCGATGAAGCATGAGCGGTGTGCCAATATCCATCGTAATTCCGGCATATAACGCCGAAAAATATTTGCAGGCCGCACTTGATAGCATTTTAGCGCAGACGTTTTCCAATTTTGAGGCGATCGTTATTGACGACTGTTCAACTGATCGGACATGGGAAATAGTTGCACATTATGCTGAATGCGATAACCGAATTCGACCTTATCGCAATGAAATGAATTTGGGCATAGCCGGGAATCGCAATCGCGGTGTTGAATTGGCAAGAGGTAAATATCTTGCTTGGCAGGACGCCGATGATATTTCATTCCCACAACGGCTAGAAAAACAATACCGGTTTATGGAAGAAAATCCTCATGTAGGAATTGTTGGTGCCTATATCGAGATTTTTCATGACGACGATACGGTAATCGGCGTGAGAAAATACCCACAGGACGACGGGGATCTGCGCCGCTGCATCTTTCGTTATTCGCCTATTGCGCAACCAGCTGCCATGGTGCGTAGAGAGGCGCTTTTGCTTGCGGGGCCTTACAACTTGCGTTTCCCACCCGCTGAAGACATTGATATGACTTTCAGAATTGGTGAGCATTACAAACTAGCCAATATACCTGAAGTATTGGTGCGATATCGTGAGAATCCTTCTTCGGCAACGTTTACGCGATTAAAAAAAATGGAATTGAGCACGTTGGAGATACGTCGGAAGTATTCCAAATCTGCCAGCTACAAAATGACCGCCGGCGATTGGATATACAACGTCGCCCACTACATTTCGGTTTGGTTGGTTCCACCGAAACTGAAAATCCGCCTTTTCAATTTTTGGCGAAATTCATTAATTACATGAGGGTCTTATACCATATTCCATCACTTGATTCGATTTATGCGCACAGAACCATATACCATGGATTTAAAAATGCGTTCATCGATCTTGGACACGAATTCCGTCCCTTCACTGCGGATAATAACTTGGCTGATTTGCTTGAGAGCTACCGCCCGGATTTGTTTATTACTGCAACCCATCACTATTACCGGAAATACCTCGATTTTGATTTGTTACGGCGCCATAGAGAAGAGGGGTTGTTTGTTATCGTAAAAATAGATTTCTGGAATTCGCCGATGTCCGCGATACGGATAAACGAAGCGCGTTCGCTAAAAGATGATAAGAAGTTACTCGAACTGATTGCCAATAGCACCATGGGCGATGCCTTCTTTCACGTAGTTGATCAGGACGACCTGAGAATGGATGGCTTCACAAAAACCACCGGCCACAAGTATCACACGATACCACTTGCGGCGGACAAAACGCTGTTGAAGCCTGATTACGATAAAAAATTCGCTGCAGACATTTCTTATGTCGGAAGCAATTTACCGGACAAGCGCGAATTCTTCAAGAGTTATGTTTATCCGTTAGGCGGGAAATATGATTTGCGTATCTATGGCCAGGACTGGACGCAGTGGGATCGTGCGCTCGGCTGGGTTCAACGGGCAGGGCAATATTTCAATATCAAGCGCCTGGCGAAGATACGGAAGCCAAAATTGACTCTCGAAGACGAAGCGAGGATTTATGCCTCATCCACAGTCTCTATTAACGTGCATGAGGAGTATCAGCGAGTCTATGGCGGCGACTGTAATGAGCGAACTTTCAAAATCCCGTTATGCGGCGGATTCGAGGTTGTCGATAATGTCGCGTGCATCAAGCGCTATTTTGACAGCGACAAGGAGATGGTTATTGCCGAGAACCCCGGGGAGTGGATGGAGAAAGTCCAATATTATCTAAAACACCCTGAGGAACGTCATTCAATTATAGAGGCCGGACGGCGACGGGTATTGCGTGACCATACCTACCATAATCGCGCTGAGCAAATGATTGCAATAAAAAACGGGGGTGATGCGTGAAACCCGTGATTATCAATCTCGGTTGCGGGAAAACCCGCATTCCGGGAAGTATTGGCGTGGATTACGTAGCGATACCGAGGTTTGTCGATGTCGTGCATGACTTGAATGTCACGCCATACCCGTTTAGCAGCGACTTTGCCGATGAAATCCATTTCTACCATGTGCTTGAGCATCTCGATGACCCGGTAGCCAAGTTGGAGGAGATACACCGAATACTCAGGCCTGGCGGGATTCTATATATGCGTGTGCCGCATTTCTCAAGTAATGGGGCCTTTACCGATATCACGCATAAACGCCCTTTTGCTTACTACAGCTTCGATGTATTCGAAGCCGGCGCGTACCACGAATACTATTCCAAAGTCCGTTTCAATATATTACACAAGGAAATCAAGTATTTTGGGCTGTACCCGAATGCAGGGGTGTATGCGCAATACATTCACCCGAATCAGTGCCCGCTCATTGCCAGGCCTTTTGTTCGGCTAATTAATTTCCTGATCCGCCTTTCCCCCATGTTTTTTGAAAGAGTCTGGTGTTATTGGGTTGGGGGCGCTTGTGAAGTTGTAATTACGCTAAAGAAATGCTGATGACTCGGGAAAAGCCAAAGATCATTAAAGATCAACTCAGATTCTTCAACGAAAATGCGGCCCTCGAAAAACCAGACCTGGTGGCACCGTTTTTTCTGGAATACGTTAATAAAGAGCAAACGGCCGGGTTTGCCTGGCTGGGCGACAGAGAACATATCCTTGACTATGGATGTGGTACCGGAACGTCCATCGACGCATTCTTTAGTACGAACCCGTCTGGAAAGAATTTATTCGTTGGCGTGGACATCGCGGATGTGGCGATACAAAGGATAAAACAGAGATACCCCAACTTCTCTTTTTACACAATCGAGAACAACAGGATTCCTCAACTGCCGAACGGCAGCATGGATGGCGCATATCTTCTGCACGTGTTGCACCATTCACACGAGCATGAAGCGATTTTTCGAGAAATTTACACAAAACTGCGCCCCGGCGGAAAATTTTTTCTCAGCGATCTCTCCTCGGACAACCCGATCATCAGGCTGTTTCGGGGCTTGTACGTTTTGTCGCCCCGCTTCGTGACACGGAGATTCTCGGACGATCTTGTCGTGGACGGAGCCATTCCGGAAAAATACAAAGTCGATCCCGGCGCCGTGGTTGCCCAGCTCGAAGCGGTCGGTTTTTCCGTGAAAGAGGTTAGTTACGGCCATCTGTTCCTGTTTTTCTTTTCGTGGTTCGACCGCTTTGTGCCGCTTTCACGGTTTGCGGTTTTCCGGGCGCTGTATTCGGCGCTATGGGCTGTTGAGGGGTGGTTGCTGAAATTCCGCTTTTTTCAGAAGAATTCGGAAGTGTTTTGCGTAAAATGCATCAAATAACCGTCCCCGCCATGTCATGACAATCGCGCTGCGAGCGTTGAAGACGCGATTTCCGTTTTGGGCGGTATTCCACATCCTGGTCAGCACCATACTGATCGCGATGCAGTTTGCGGGGCTCGACCGCAGCACGGTATTACTAATTCATGACCAGTACTTTCCCCTGACCGGAAGCCAGGCGCTTGCCAATCTCGATATATTGAGCAACCTGAATGGCGGCATGCCAAACGGGATCCTGTTTGCGATCAATGGGTTTGATTCAGTCGCTTTTGCCGGCCTGTACGGCCTCGGACTCGATCCGCGACAGGCAGAGATCGTCTACCTGTCGTTATTACTATCAATTGCCCTGATATTGATGCATTTCGGATTTTTCCGTTTGCTGAGAAATAAATCCCGTGCAGTAAGCGTCATTCCGACGTACGCATTTGCGCTATCGCCTTTTCTATTGGTTTATTACAACATCGGTGTGTTCTGGTCGGCAGTAAACATGCTTGGAATAGCGGTTCTTCCGCTTACCGTGGCCGCCTTTCGGGACCTGCTTTCCTCGGACCGGGATGCCCTCCGTGTAAGGAAAGACATTGCGCTTCTGGGCATGTGCCTGGCCATTTATGGTTTCGCTCCGTACTACGCCGTCCCGGTCGCGGCGACCCTGCTCGGTTTCCTTGTATTCGACCGCTCTCCGGGTATCGGGTACAAAACCCTTGCCCGCAGGTTTATTCCTGCTTTGGCGATTGCCGCTTTACTTGCCCTTGTTCCAATCTTTGCGACCTACATAGAGCGCTATTCTTTCGGCTACTCGTTTGCCGAGGGCCCGCTTGCCAATTCCATGGCTGACGCAGTACAAGGCGGCGTGCTGACACCCATGCTTCAGTATGCAAGCTGGGCAATTTATGTGTTATGGTCGCCACGCATCCTGCTCGGATTTCCCAGCCATTTCACTTCGATCCCTTACGTCATATTCGCGCTGGCCCAACTTATAATGGGCGTTGTCGTTCTATTGATTTTCCGGGGAGCGGGCTTGGTCAGGGCATGCTGGTTCGGGTTGCTTGTTTCCCTGTTTTTTGCAAAAGCAGGCACGGAGCCATTTGGTGGGATTTTCAACGAAGCACTTCAAAATATCTCAATATTCGGTTTGATCCGAAGTCCCGATACCAAATTCGGCCTGCCCATAGCTTTTCTCCTTGTCGTCATGCTCGGCTGGGGGTTCTCGGAATTATTGAAAAGCAAGAAACGGGCAGCCGCCTTTTTTACGCTCGCTGCCCTGGCGGCGCTCCCATGCCTGAATGCCGGCGTTCTGATAAAAGGGAGCGTCATTCGCGGGGCAAACGGCGAACTGTCCCATAATGGATCCTATGCATTTCCCCTCGATGCGTCATTCATGGAGGCCGCGCGGTACATTGGCAGCCTTTCCAGTAATTCGGCGATTTACTTCGCAACCTGGCACGGCGCTTTCAATACACCGAAGGGATTTACTGTGCTCTTAAGGGACCCTTTGGCAGATTTTATCAAGCAACCAGTCTATTTTTCGGGTGCTAAAAGTATTACGGCCAAATATATTTCCGATCTCACCGACGATTTCGAAGCCACCGGAGACGTATCCTACTTACGGCAACTGGGGGTTCGCTATATTGTCGTAAATTTGTTGAACCAAAGTGCCGGGAGGGATTTCTCCGGGCTGTTGGCTATTCGATCAGTGAGCGAAGTATTCAATAACGGGCTTTACAGGATTTTTCTGATCAATGGTGGCGACAACATTTCGCCTATAGAGGTCCGCGCGGGAAATGGATTGGTGAATTCTAAAATACGTTACCGGAAATACCTGGATACCATATATGAGATCGACCCAGACATGATCCGTTCCAGTTCGTTTGATTTGGTTTTGAAAACGGCAAACTCAAGAAGCTGGCATGCATTCAGCGTCGATAACTTAAGGGAGCTGTTGAAGATTTCGCTGAGAGAATTTATCCTCGGCGCCGCCGGCAGAGAAAAAGATAGGCACAACGATTTCAGGCTGGAAAAGCGGGCGGACAGCGGATTCAATCATTGGTCGGTCCGGCGCCAGTGTGTCGATGCGTCCGGCGGCGTTAAACCGGAAAGCGGATGCCGAGCGAAGATTTTTCTTGTTTTTATTCCCCAGGTATTTTTATCCTTGCTGATGCTGATCAGCGGTATCGGCCTGTTGATCGTCGGATACGCATTTTGTCGCCGGCGGTCATTGACCGCGAAAACATGTAAATCCAACATATGAAAAGAGATTTTGTAAATGGCTGGAGATACGCAGGTACTACAAAGGTGGCTCTTTTAAAAAACGAGTGGGTTAAGCGGCATGCGGGTTGAACCTATGGAAATCGAGCTTGCCGGCGATGAGGAAGATCACGGTGCGCATGGTATTCATGCTGGAATAGCCGCGTGCTTTACGTTTGGCCGCCTGAAACAACCCATTGAGCGCTTCGAGGAAGCCGTTGGTCTGCCGGGTCTGGGCCCAGGCCACGATGCCGTCGAAATGGTTGCGGATCATTCTGGCGACCTCCTTCATGGGTTCCACCTTGGAGCGCATCACATTGGTACACCATTGGGCCAGCATGGCGGACACGACATTGATTTGTTTACGGTCGAGGATTTCCCGCAGCTGCTCCCGGTACAGCCAGGCACGGGCGGTGCGCTTGGTGGTGATCTGGGCGATCAGGGCATCCAGGTCAGCGGCCTGGGTGGCGGACAGGTTCTTTCTGTCCTTGAGCAACACCCAGCGCAGCCCTTTCAGCGCGGGCTCCGTCTTCTGCTCGGCGCGGCGCATCTTGTCCACGGCGGTCGAGGCATGGGCGATGACGTGGAACTTGTCGAAGGTGATGCGGGCATTGGGCAGGTTGGCCTCGACGCCCTTGATGAAGGCGGGCGACATGTCGATGCTGGCGGAATCGATCTGGCCGGCATCACCGCCATGTGCGGCCAAGTGCTGGGCAAACGACTTGATGGTCTGGGCGTCCCGCCCTTCGGTGACGAAGATGACCTGGCGCTTCACCGCATCGGCAACCAGGGTCAGATAGTTGTGCCCGCGTTGGCAGGAAGTCTCGTCAATGGCAACCGTGCGAACTTCGGACAGGTCGGCGGCTTCCACGGCCAGATCGACATATTTGGCACAAATGGCGTACACGCGATGCCAGGACTCGCCGACGGTTCGGGCGACCGCCGCGAATGGCATCTGGCGGGCCAGGGTGAGCACCAGCGCCTCGAACAGCAAGGTGAAGCCGGACAGCTTGCCGGCCCAGTCTGGCTCGACCAGGACGACACGGCCGTCTGACAGCTTAATCCGCGGCACGCGGACCTCCAGATGACACTCGTGCTGGAAAAAGTTCAAATGCCGGTACCGCTTGGTCTGCGTGTCGTGGGCAGGATGCAATCCCTCGGTGCCTGGGTAGGCAAAGCGGCTGCCCGCGGTGAAATCAATACGGATGGACAGTGTCTTCCGGGCGGCATCGAAGTCAACGCCTTGAACGTACCAAGGATCGACAATGCCCAGAGCAGCTTCAAACAGTTGGTTCTGCATCGTTATGCGCTCACAAGAAATAGGGAATGCAATCATGCCGCATCAGCCGCCTGATATGAAGCATTACCCACTCGAAATTCAAAAGAGGCACAAAGGTATTCTCAGAAAAAATGTCACTCCGGTCTTGCAGATGTTCATTTTTGGATTAAGTCATCTAAAAAAGATCCTTTAAGGCATACGAATGCGTTGTAACGATAGCCAAAGTAAGCGTTGTGCTCACGCAGGATCCTCGCGGCACCATGAATTACGAGACGGAAAATAAATGAGGTCTTACAAGAAACCGCCGGAATACACCAAAACTGCCGATCCTCCGCTGATCTCATTTTGCGTCCCTACTTGCAGGCGCAAGGACTTGCTGAGTGCTGCGCTGAAATCGATCCTTTTCCTTCGGGGTTTGCCGCGGGTTACTTATGAAATCATCGTATCCGATGATGAGGAATCAGGGGATTTGCGTGCAGAACTATCCCCTGAAACCACTGCCAACGGCGCTGTGCGCATCTATAAAAATCAAGTCCATGGGCAGTTTTTCAATCTGAATAACCTGATTGAAAAATCATCGGGAGAATGGCTGGTTTTTTTGCATGACGATGATTTGCTCAATCCGGACTTTCTTGAAAAGTTAATGGATGAGAAATTGCTGGACGATAGCTGCGTCGAGGCAATATGGTTCGCGCGACAGCTTATTGATCATGGCGGACGCGCCATCCGCCAGGTATCTGCAAGAAAAAAAAGCTCTCGGCCAGTAAGAATTAAGGGCATTGATTATGTCGGACGGTGGCTGACGACCAATGATGCGACCTTTGGTGGAACCGTGATTCCACCGATGGTAACGGGTTTAGTGGTGAGGAAAAACCTGTTACAAAGAGTCGGATGTTTCCCGACACATTTAACCACGATGAGTGACGGATTGTTCCTTTTCAAGGCTTTATCTGAAGCGGACGAAGTTTGCTATATTGATGAGCCGATGGTCCTTTATCGGTTCTACATGGGCACACAGCGTTCCCTGGCATCGGAGCAGGGGCATGTTTATCATGAGTATAAAACGCATTTTCTTGAGGCGGTTGAGTTTGCGGCTTCGAGGGTCGAGCTGGAACGCCATAAGTTTGTTGCAGAGGCGAAGATCGCGTTTTACCGGGGCGCGTTGGGGTTCAATGGACCAATAACATGGTTAGCTTTGCATTATCGAGGCAACATGCGTACGCGCAAGAAGCTCATTTCAGAGATATTCAATGATGTGCGGGGCAATTCTCCAATGCTGTTGATAAAGCATTTTCCATTTGTACCTTTAATTTTGCACCTTCTTCCGAGCTCGCTGAATAAATCGCTTACCCGCATATATTTTGGTTACTTCGGTGGCTGTTTGTTCTGATCGTGCAGATCGGATGGTTTGAGGGACGGTTATGGCAAAGTTTATTTTCGTCTTGATGATCATGTTAGTTTGCCCATCGTACGCCGGGCAGAGCACCGATTCGCCATTTACCGTTCGCGGAGCAATGCCATGGCATAACTTTCTTTCGGGGCCGACTGCCTGGAACGAAAAGGACTACGAGCGCTATCTGGACTGGATGCAGAGCCAGGGTTTGAACCTCCTTGTATTACATAACTATACGGGAGGTACTCAAAGATACATGAACTATGTTGAGCCCATGATCAGGATAGAGTACCGCAATGTGCTACCGGAAGCAGGGTACGATACGTCCCTGACCGCGCGTTGGGGATACAGGCCGATGGAGGTGAAAGACTTTGCCTTCGGAACGGGGAGTCTTTTCAAGTTGCCGCCGGGCGCGACCGCTTTCGGTTCGGATGCCGCAGTCATGGCAAAAACACCCAGCCAGCGTTACGAGTATGCGCAGTCGTTGATCCGGCAGGTCATACAAATGGCGCACGCGCGCGGTATTCGCGTTGCAATGGGATTTGAATTCGGCGTTTATCCTCCTGAGCTGTTTTCGGTTGTGCCATTCGATAGCTACATGTCGAACATGCTGCCGGATCCAACGCACCCGGCCTCCCTCGAAATCCTGTATCGGACAATCGACGATCTTCTCGTTGCGTATCCAGGGTTGGATCAAATTTGGCTCTGGCTGCAGGAGCACGAGGTTAATCCGAACGAACCCTTATCGACCCGAATGCAGGCGTTGATGGACAGGGATGGTGGCCTGTTCCCGGGCGCGGACCGTAACATGGTGTTCAGGGGCGTCTGGTCACTGGCGTACATCCGCGCGGCACATGATTACCTGAAGGAACGATCGCCGGATACCACGATGGTTATTGGCGGCTGGGGAGGGAAAAACCAGTTGGAAGGGATTCTCGCGGGCCTCGACAGGGGGTTGCCAAAGGACATCGTGTTCACCTGCCTGAATCCATTGTGGGGGCAGTTGCCGCAGCCCGCTGTTTTGGGCGAGATTGCGAAGCGCCGCGAGGTTTGGGTCATGCCGTGGCTCGAGGGCGATTACCAGTTGTGGCACCCGCAGGAGCGTGTTTCCCTGATGCACGACCAGGTTCTACTTGCGCGTAAGCAGGGAGCGCGGGGCGTAATCGCGGTGCATTGGCGAACCGAGGACATTAAGGCGAATTTCGAAGCATTTGCATTATTTGCAAGGAATCCCGATGCGGCGCCCAGTGTGGACGCTTTTTACAAGCAATATGTGAAAAATGAATATGGCGATGGAGCGGTCAAAGAACTGGCACCGCTGTTGATAAAAATGGACAAGGAGCATTGGTTTGCGGCGTTAACATCGCCCGAGTATCTTCCTTACGATCCCGCTTGGGGGAGGCTGAATGAAGCGTTCCACGAAAGGTATAAAGAAAGGGCTTTGGTTGTGGGGCGGCTCAGGGAAAAAGCGCCTTCCGCAAAGTTTCGTGATAACTTGGCGTGGCTGGATGGCGTATTGAAAGGCGTGTTGTTGTTGGATGAAGTGTCTGCGGCGCTAACGCCTGCCTATCATCTTCGCGAGCAATGGCTTTTAAACGGGACGAATGCGTTGTCTTCCATGGAAATTACAAAAGCCAAGAAAACATTGGAATCCGCTCCTGTCGAGGATCTTTTTAAGGTTTACGCCTCGCGCGTGCGGTCAAGAGGCGAGCTGGGTGTCCTGAGTTCGATGAATCAGAAGCTATGGCTGCAATACCTGGAATTGAAGGATTTTCTTGGGAAGCAGGAACGGGAGCTGCCCCCGTTTTGATCAGGCGGGACTTTGGGATACCGACAGGTGATGACTTGAAAAAATCCTTGATTGCCGACGCTTCCGGTCAGGACGGCATCCACTCGACAGAATCGCGACAGGAAGAAGTCAAGGGTTCTTCCAACCGCACATTCGGCCTGGTTTTTGCCGCATTTTTTTCCCTCGTTGGGCTATGGCCCTTATTGCGAGAGCAGCCTCTTCGTATTTGGGCGCTGGGGCTGGCAGGGGGTTTTTTGATAGCGGCATTAGCCTGGCCTGCGGCTCTGGGATTACTTAATCGTGGGTGGACCCGCTTTGGCCTGCTACTCCACGCAATCGTCAGCCCCATTGCCCTGGGTATTTTGTTTTACGGCGTGATCACGCCTATGGGGGTAATCATGCGCCTGACCGGCAAGGACTCCATGAGGCTCAAATTCGATCGCAAGACGGAAAGTTACTGGATTCGGCGCGAACCCCCTGGCCCCGCCCCTGATTCTATGACCAACCAGTTTTAAGGAAACACCTATGTCCTTCCTCAAGGAACTCTGGACCTTTATGCGCGTGCGCAAAAAATTCTGGCTGCTGCCTATTCTGATTACGATGGTGATTCTGGGCGGCCTGATTGTTTTCGCTCAAGGCTCGGCGGTCGCGCCGTTTATTTACACCTTGTTTTGATGGTTATTCTCGGGATTTCGGCTTTCTACCACGATAGTGCGGCAGCTCTGTTGCGGTCTGGAGAAGTCGTCGCCGCTGCTCAGGAAGAGCGTTTTACCCGTAAGAAGCATGATGCCCGGTACCCCCGCCATGCGGTGGAGTGCTGCCTGCGGGAAGCGGGAATTTCCCTGAAGGATATCGATTATGTTGCGTTCTACGATAAGCCGTTCCTCAAGTTCGAGCGTTTGCTGGAAACCTATCTTACCTTTGCTCCTCGCGGTTTTCAGTCATTCCGTATGGCAATCCCGGTATGGCTGCGGGAAAAATTGTTTCTCAAGGACCTGTTGCGCAAGGAACTGAAAGGACATGCACCGGACTATGACTGGGATAGTCGCCTACTGTTCAGCGAGCATCATCTGAGCCATGCCGCCAGCGCATTCTTTCCCTCGCCGTTCCAGAAGGCTGCGGTGTTAACCCTGGATGGCGTGGGGGAGTGGACCACCACCTCCCTTGCCCTCGGCAACGGCAACAATCTGGAAATTATCCAAGAAATCCATTTCCCTCATTCCCTCGGTCTGCTCTACTCTGCCTTTACTTACTACATCGGCTTCAAAGTTAATTCCGGCGAATACAAGGTGATGGGCCTGGCCCCTTACGGCGAGCCGAAATACGTCCAGACCATCAAGGATCATCTCATCGATATCAAGAATGATGGTTCTTTCCGTCTGAACTTGGACTACTTCAACTACTGCACCGGGTTGACCATGACCAACGAGCGCTTCGACCACCTGTTCGGTGGCCCGCCACGCAGGCCCGACGAACCTCTCACCCAACGGCAAATGGATTTGGCCGCTTCCGTTCAAGCGGTTACGGAAGAGGTCATGTTGCGGCTCACTCGTTCTATTGCACATGAAACCGGCGCGAAAAACCTTTGCCTCGCCGGAGGCGTTGCCCTGAACTGCGTCGCCAACGGCAAGATCTTGCGTGATGGGCAGTTCGAGAACATCTGGATCCAGCCTGCGGCGGGAGATGCCGGGGGTGCGCTAGGCGCTGCCCTCGCTGCTCACTACCTGTTCAAGGGACAGCCGAGGAAAACCGATGGCAAACAGGATTTCATGAATGGCTCCTACCTCGGCCCCTCCTTTACTCAGGAAGAAATCGAACCTCGGCTCGCGGCCTGTGGCGCCAAATTTGAGACGCTGGCTGACGAAGCCCTGTTCCAAGCCTGCGCCCAGGATCTTGCCTCAGGGAAGGCCTTGGGATGGTTCCAGGGTCGTATGGAATTTGGCCCTCGCGCCCTAGGCGGGCGTTCCATTCTTGGCGACCCCCGCTCCCCCACCATGCAAAAGACTCTTAACCTCAAAGTAAAGTACCGCGAATCGTTCCGCCCCTTCGCGCCCTCTGTGCTGCAAGAACACGCGGACGAGTGGTTCGAGCTAAACGGGGCAGACAGCCCTTACATGCTGTTGGTGGCTGACGTGGCGCAGAAAAAGCGCAGGGAAATGACAAAGGCCGAAAAGCAATTTTTCGGCATCGACAAGCTCAACGTGCCGCGCTCCGAAATTCCAGCCGTCACCCACGTAGACTACTCGGCCCGCGTTCAGACCGTCCATCAGGAGACCAACCCGCGTTACCACGCATTGATTTCCGCTTTTCACGGGCTTACCGGTTGCCCGGTAGTGATCAATACCAGTTTTAACGTGCGCGGCGAGCCAATTGTGTGCACCCCGGAGGACGCGTTCCGCTGTTTCATGGGCACGGAGATCGAAAGCCTGGCGATAGGCAATTGCTATATGAGGAAAGAGCTTCAAGACCCCGGCCTGAAACTGGATTATAAAACCGCGTTCGAGCTCGATTAGAAGCTCATGAAACGGGCTCTATTAGTTCTTTGCCCGAATAACTCTACAAAATGAAAAAATTTCTTTCTGCGGCGGTGCTGATAATCACATCCTGTCTGTTAACCCTCGTGTTGGCGGAAGTATCGGTGCGCTGGTGGCTGAGTCACCAGCAACGGCAAGCGCAAGAGAAGTGTCAAAGGTTTGATTACGGTGCGTTTGGGGGGTCCAGAGCATTCTCTATCAATAATGCCTATTATGAGCCGCATAGTGTTGTGAACCATTGCGGTGCTGAGTACGACTACGATTACCATATCGATAAGAATGGCTTCAGAAACCATCTGAATTATCGAAGCAACCCCAGGATTCTAGCTATCGGAGACTCGTTTACCTTTGGATTCGGGGTAAAAGACGAGGAGGCATTCCCAGCGTTAATCGGAGCCTACAATGCAGGAATGTGGGGGAACCCTTTTGACATTCAATATCGTTCCTTTGTACGCAATGTCGACCTCCTAAAGCCCAATATTGTGATCTGGGGGATATACGCCCCTCATATTATTACGATGATGGATGGCAATTGGTCCGAATACTGTCCTGGCGATATGAACGTCACCATCGACAGTTCGATTGCCCTGCGCGTACTGAACTGGCTTCCATTCCAGGCAATACATGAATCTGCTTTGGTCGGGTTGATTTTCAAGGCTTTGGCTATTTCAAAAATAGGGTTGGAAAAAAACAACCTGTTTGTGCGTAGAAATTGTTACGAAACGAAGGAAGTCTTGCTTTTTGACAAAAATATTGGATCTACGCGCTATACAAGCGATCCGAAAGTAAATGAGGCTTATAAAACTCAGCTTGCCACGGTGCTCAACAAGATGGAATCTTATTTCCGTGACGCCAAGCGTGTTGCAGATCAAAGGGGTATAAAAATTGTATTTCTATTTATTCCATCGAGACTGTATCTCGGCGTGAATGATGGAAAAATTGATCTGCGCGGTAGATACAAGGGTGCACTGATGCTTCCAGATCGTCCTCGGAAGATTGTGGAAAGTACGATTATTAACGCGGGCTTTCTGCGTAGCGACATTCTGGATTTGGGCGCTCCTTTGCTCGCTGAGCCGGATTGGAGAAAGAACTATTTCTCAATTGATGCGCACTGGAATGCTGAAGGCCATAAATATGTTGCTCGAGTTCTCAGGGAAAAATTGAGTTTGCCTGTGAATTTCACACACTAACTGTAGCTGTACATATAATGTTTGCCAGATTCCGTGCTTTTCTGACAAATACGCTACTTGTCATAGCAAGCTTAATACTGGTTTTGATGGTAGCCGAACTCGGTACCCGGACATATTTGCTTTTGTTTCCCGCGTTAAACTTCCAGAGCCATATAGAGTTCCGGAAGTCCAGACCCCTGCCGTACAAGGATTCTAATTACGATGTGGCGGCGTTTACCAAAGAGTCATATAGTCTTCCTGGCTGGGTCACCCCGCCCAATTCGCGGCTTGTTATTCCACTGGATTTCCATGGTCATTATGTTTCCATTGACCACGGCATCAGAAAAACAACGGATCAGCCACAAAAGTTCTCGAATGTAATTTATCTATTTGGCGGGTCAACGGTTTTTTGTAATGAGGTTCCGGATCAATATACGATCGCCTCATTTGTCCAGCAGTTAGTAAACGAGAGTTCCCCTGAACGCTATAAGGTCGAGAACTACGGCGCTACGACAGTTGTTTCTGGTCAAGAGCTTGAACGGTTGAAACGTTACGACCTGGTGATATCGTGGTTTTTTTTGATGGTGCGAACGATTCGTATATATCCATCTACAACAATGATCCGGAGGGGTGGATTCTTGGGAAAAATAAACAGATTCTCTTCGACAAAGGTCCGTTTGTGACCTCTCTGGTAAAGCTACATACAACCTTTGGACGTTATTCAAAGTTTGTCGATTTTTTCCTGTCACCCTACGACTATCGATTCCAACCAGCCCACCTTAAGAAGCAGATTCAAGTCGCAGCCCTTGCTACCGAGATGCGCGCACGTTATATGCACAACATGCTCGATGCCCGCGATTATTCAGTCAATGCAGGCGCTAAATTCTTTCTTTTTTTGCAACCGACCATATTTTCTGGCCAAAATACCTCTGTTTATGAATACCAGCTTCGCCATAATCCATACTTGGTTTCCGTGGGGATAGAAAAAGCGTTGACCGAGGGGTATCAGGAACTAAGATCGGCAATCAAAGAACTCCATAGCAAACATGCGGTTTCTGCACTTGACATCAGCAAACTATTTGATAAAAGGCCCAGCGGTGATGAGTACTTTTTGGATTGGGTTCATGTTTCTGAAAAAGGCAATGCCGTCATTGCGAATGCAATCTTTGCGGCAATAAAATCAAGTTTGCAACGGTAAATACGGGGGTGGATTCATAAGGATCCATCAGGTAAATCCGGCAACCATAGCAGAGTTTCTGACTCCGGCAGAGAGGTGGGAGGTGCTGGCAAACACCCTTATAAAAGTTAAAACTGAAACTCGAATCCGCCAAATCTGGAGCAGCGATGCAGAAGGTCAGTGATTTTGCTGTTTTGATTTTGTCGTGCGACAAATATAGCGATCTTTGGGCCCCATTTTTGAAAAACTTCCGGCGGTTTTTTCCGGTTTCGGATATTCCGGTATATCTGGGCAGTAATCTGGTCAGGTTCGATGTTCCTGGGGTGATCCCCGTGCTTTCTGGCGACGATGTCGACTGGTCGACGAGTTACAGGAAGATTCTGGAGCAGATCTCCGAACCGAAGCTGTTTGTCATCCTTGAAGACCTGCTTTTGGCGTCACCCGTAAACGAGGCGGGATTCCAGGCTGCCCTGCGCTATCTGTTCGAGAAAGGTGCAAAACATATCAAATACTGGGGGACCCCGCCGCCGGATGAACCGACGGAGGACGCCTGGGTCGGGGTTTACCAGCGCGGCGCGCCTTATCGCGCGACGGTGTGCGGATTCTGGGATCGTGAATATCTGATGAGCTTGCTCATCGAAGGCGAAAATCCGTGGAACTTCGAAATCCTCGGCTCGTACCGCACGTCTTATTCGGATGGATTTTATGGCCTTACGCGCCCGTTATGCGCGTATCGCAATATGATCGAGAAGGGTTGCTGGATTCCCCAGTCCGTTGAGTGGGCGCGCGAGCAGGGAATCGCGCTGCAAATCGACAGGAGGCCCCTGCCCAAGGGTGGAAGCCGGCTCGTCAGCCGGGCAAAGATGCTTTATTTCGACCTGATGCTGAAAGTGCCTTGGCGCCGGCGCGTTGCGCTGATGAACAAGCTGCGCCGGGCCCTGATCTCTTACTGAGAGATCATTACGCGAAAACGGCTTTGATCGCCGGATTGCCTGCAACTTCGGCGCAGTAGTCAAGGGCCCGGATGCCGCCGCCGCTGTCATCGATCAACATGGCGCTTCGTTGTTGAGTTCGCCGTGCGTATTTGGCAAAATCAGAACGGAGGGGCAATCAAGTTGACTATCGTATATTCAGCAAACAAGATAAAACAGATATCCGCTCCGCTGTTTGTTTATTTCCTGCTTAGCGCATTCTTGACCTGGCCGATTCTTTCCAGATCCGGCTCGGTATTGTTTGGCGATTACGGCGATACCCGCGGCGTGGTATGGTGGCTGTGGGCGAAAATAAACGGTTTGCTTGATGCGCCGATCAATCACTTGATCGCGGCGCCTTTTGGTGTGCCATCTGATCCCGGGTTCAGCCAGCCCGTTACCGAGTGGTTGCTGATCATTCTGGCCCGGCTTTCCAACGAAATCGCAGCGTATAATTTTTTTGTTTTTCTGGCGTTCCCGCTGACGGCGATTGCCGCCTATTTTTTTCTGAACCGGCTGCTGTGTAACAGAATTGCAGCGTTTTTTGGCGGTCTTGTGTTTGGCTTTTCTCCAGCGGCGATGATACAGGCGACAGGCGGTCACGCCTCACTTTCCTTTGGCGCATTTATTCCCCTGTTCCTGCTGGCGCTCTTCCATAACCGTGAGCAGCGCACCCTGCTTTCCGCGTTCTATGTCGCGGCCAGCTTTGCGCTAGTTACCTTCACCATGCTGTATTTTGGCTACTTCGCAATTTATATCGCGATTTTTTTTGTTGTTTTCGACATATCGAACAGCAGAAGCGAGGACGCTCGTGCGATTTTCTGGAATTATTTTTACGCGGCAATTTTTGGAGTTGCCCTGATACTTCCGTTTGAATATCAAAAGATCTATTGGCAAATCACATGGAGTGGGGATGGACCTGCGGCAGCCTGGCGTCCTTTTGGCAATCTGGACATTTATTCATCCCGTCCTTGGGAGTTTTTCATTCCTTCCGTCGATCATCCCGTTTTGGGAATCTTTTTTTACGATTTCGTGCGGACTCATTTGCATGGGAGCAATATTTTTGAGCAGACACTCTACCTAGGAATGATTCCGGTCGGGCTGCTTCTGGGCGGGATTGTTTTGGTTGCTCGGGAAAGATTCGGTGTTGATCACCGAACTTATTTTCTGTTTTTTGCGTTTGGCGCACTTTGGATGTATTTCCTGTCGCTCCCGCCGCTGATTGCCATAGGAAGCATCAACGTGCCAACGGTATCCTATTTTGCCTATAAAGTCGCGCCGATGTTTCGCGGATATGTGCGCTTCGGCATGATTGTCCATTTCTTTGTAGCATGCGCGGGGGCGGTGGTGCTGGTGCATTTGTACCGACGCATGAAGCGCCCGCGCTATTATGCGATGGTGGCAATATTGCTGTCGCTACTCGCATTCGAATACTGGAGTGTTCCGCCGGGCTATGCGCTTGCGGTGGACCAGCCGCCCGAAGTTTACCAATGGCTGGCGAAAGAACCGGCTGATACGATGGTTGCCGAATACCCGATGATGCGGTGGGAAGAAGCTGCGTTTTATACTTATCCCTTTTGGCAGCGGATACACAAGAAAAAACTGGTTAATGGCGCGTCACCGGAAAATGCGAAGGCATGGGCGTTTTTTGAAAAAGTAAAAAATCTCGAGGATCCACAAACGCCAGCATTGCTGAAAGCGGCGGGGGTCAAATACGTGATCATACACAAGAACATGTATGCAGAAGGGCCAATTCCGGCTCCCATCAAGCGGTACTATCCAGCCGCAGTTTCGAAAATGGTCTACAACAACGGTATAGTGCCGTCTATTCCCTACTCCATGAAATTATTGAAAACGTTTGGAACGGATATGGTTTTCACGTTGGATGAAGCTTCTTCTGGAACGCTTTCAACATCAGTGCGCCAGCCGTTTGACTGAGCGTCGTAGCCATGCATGCGAAGTCGATTAGGGAAACAATTTCCCAATTCTTGTTTGCTCTGATGCTCGTGGGCATCAGCGGGATTGCGTGCAGTTCGGAAACTTCTGACTGGAAATCGGAAACGGTTCCAATCGCGAAAGCAGGCGAGGTTTCGTTGCCGTTGCGAATAACACCTGTTTTGGTGGAGGCGCCCCCGCGGCGAATTGATCTATTGCCTGACCACCCGGAGGAGAGAGGCGAGGGCGGCGCTAAATCGGCTACGCGCAACGCCGGCGTGCCGTTGATTGGATTGCCAGCGGACCTGGATAAATACCCAGTCCTCAATGTCAGCGCCAACCGGGGATCTGGACTGTACGGGATCGAGTTGGCGCTCGACACGCGTGACAAGGGCGCGGTTGATACGCTGGTGCGCGTGGGTGATCCGGCGCTGTTTCCTGACATGATGAATGAGCGCATTGACTTTAGGGCAGCGGAAGTCATTCCGAAAGAGTTAGCCTACAAAATCAAGCGGGTGCTTGGGATCGGCGGCGACAAAAAGTGGCGATATACAGCCATAAGAAGCAAGGTGGACGGTTTTGCCAACGGCATTGTAAGTGCGTCCGTCGAGCCGGGCGGCGAGATGTTCTTGCAGAGAGTTTTTGCTTCCCAAGACCTCGAGAAAACCCCCTGGCTTCGGTTCGAATATGAATTACCGGAAGGATTGTCATGGGTCATGCAAATCGCCGCAAAAATCGATCGTGGCGGTCTTAATCCAAAACTCACGACGTTGATTGCCGAACCGGTCAGAGGCGGCGGAAAGAAAACATTCTTGGTGAACCTGCACGATCTTTTGCAGAAGGCCAACCCGGGCGCCAGGGATGGCCGGCTGGAAGAGCTGATTATTCATTTCACTCTGGATGAAGCAACTAAACCGGCCGCCCAGAAAGTGAGCATCGACCTGGGAAGGTTGGATCTCTATGACGCGCAGAAAATAGATCCGGGAAGCAAAGGCCCGGTTATCCTGGCTGCGGCAGGGAGCGCATCCGCGCAGATCAACCTCCTTGAAGCCCTCGAAAAACGGCTGAGTCTCCCCGCGAACAAGTTGACGGTTTTGAGCGGTAAATTGGTTGGTGCTCAGCAGAAATCTTCGGACATATCGGAAGACCTTCCAAGAATCAGCCTGCGCGCGCCGTACCGGGAAAAAATCCCCGAGCTTTTTGCGGGCGCAGCATTTTATCTTGATGAGTTGAGCGGGCCGGAACTGTCCGCCGTGTTGGACCAGCGGCTGTTCTTGGAAAAAAAGACGTTATGGAAATCCGGTCCGAGCGATGTGATTTTCCTCGAGCCGGCGGGATACCATGCCAAGCAGGCGGGGTTGGCGTTGCCTCTGGTCAGTTACCCGCTGGATGCGAAAATCGACGGAGAAGCCTATATCGAGGCCGATTACTCATTTGAGGGTGGCGGGTTTCCCCTGTACATGACGTTGTCCGGCACCGACGAACAAGGCCGGGCAGTAGAAACTGATCGCTTGTTGCTGAAGCAAACGCCGGTAAAAGTCAAAGATATTCATGTCAGAAAGATTACTTTGTCCTACCGGCAGGGACGAGGTGTGCCATTCCCGCGCACGTCCTGCATTATTAAAAATATTCAAATCAGTTCCTTCAAGAAATCTGCTGTATACCATCCGCAACCAGCCTCGGCTTATGTCGCACTGGATGGCGGCGTCGTGCCGGCGGGAGACTTCGTTTGGCGCGCTAAGCCGGGACGCGTGGATTTTAATCGTCGCGACGGAGCAGATTTTCAGACCGTGCAAACCTTCCCGGTGGAAGCAAAAATAGTGGGCGATGCCGTGGTCAGGTCCAATCTGACACCTGTGTCTGGCGGCGGCTATTTCCTCAGGGTGCGCGGGAGCGATCAGGGAATCTATTTCGAAAAGATGTTTCCGCTGGGCATGCAGGAAGATGTGCGGTTGTCAAACCTGGTTTTGCACGGACTGGATCTTGTATTCAAAGGCGATGGCACATCGGGCCAGGGTGCCGTGCTGGTAAACCAGCTTGCCGTCCAGTATCTGAGCAAAGCAGACCAGCAGAACAGGCGGCCGCAACCAAGCGCTTCTGTCTCAAGCAGAATCATCTATCTTGCGCCGCATCTTGCTTTGACCGACCCTATGGCGGCGATGGTGCGTCCGGCGTTGGAGGCCGAGACGGCACGACCGGATCTGACGAAGATGAACAAGCTGGATGCGACATTGTCCTACGATCAGATTCTTTCGGGCGGGAAGAGCGTTGTATTACCCAAGGCGTTTCTGATTCAAGGAGCGCATGAATTGAACCATGTTGATGATAAAGGCATCAGCGTGGCTCTTGATCGGTCTGTTTTGCAATCGGGTCGCGATCAGTCGAATGCGACATCCGTAAAAGGGAGGATTGGGTCTTCGAAGCTGGCGAAGATGGGTTTGTTGTTGGTTTTGACGACGGGGATTTTATGGTTGTTCGGGGCCAAGTTGATGTCGGGATGGGGGGCGCTGGTAGCTAGGGCCTTGCAAGGGAATCTAACGTTTTTAAGCGTTCAGTTTGTATTATTGATCGCTGCCCTGTATATGATGTTTATGAATACAGCCAAGGAGGCGTTTTCCTGGGGCGGGCTGTTACTGGTATTCGCATATGGTTTTGCGATGCGTTATCGAGTGCGGCCCTACCTGGCGCGAAAATGGGAGTTTTTCCGGGAACGCCATTCTGCGCCGTATTTCCTGCTGTTTATTGCAATCCTGCTGTCATGCGCCGTGATGTTGATGTTCAAGCAGGAGGCGTGGGCGGAGCGCGTCGCTGTGATCGGGTATTACCTCCTGGTGACTGGGGTAGCGGTTGAGTTCATCTGCTTCGCCAAAGAGGCGAAGGGTGGCCTCACGGCACCAAGCCCCATTGAGAAATTGCCATCACATCAATGACGCCCGTTGACCGCTTAGCTCGCGCGGATTCTGGGGGAAGCAAAGTGGAACGCGACACTGGGCGTTATTTCACCTGGAACGCAGATCAAACCGATCCTGCCAATGGTGCCAACCCATCCCCACCCTCACCCTTTCCTTGAAGGGAGGGGGATAATATCGCGGCAGTTGCGAAACACTACACCAGCTTGTGACGCGGGGAGTAAAAATAAAAGTTATTAAAACAACACATTAAACGGCAATTTCATGTCTCGCAGTTTATAATATTCACTTCCGTTGCCGACTCCTACTGAAACTGATAAGAATCCTATGAAAGTAATCAATGCCGACCGCCGTGTCGTTACCGTGATTCATAGCCTCCTCTGGAAGCTCCACCTGACAAGATTCAATACCGTCAAGATGTTTCATAACAACGCTGTTACGGGGTTCAACCTATGACGACGAAAACGGCGCTCATAACAGGTGTGACCGGCCAGGACGGCGCTTACCTGGCCGAACTCCTGCTGGAGAAGGGCTATGTCGTACACGGCATCAAGCGCCGGACATCGCTATTCAACACCGACCGCATTGATCATCTGTACCAGGATCCGCATGAACCTGACCGGCGTTTTATCCTGCACCACGGCGACATGACGGATTCGAGCAGTCTCGTCCGCATCATCCAGCAGGTGCAGCCGGACGAGATCTACAACCTGGCGGCGCAAAGCCACGTTGCGGTGTCGTTCGAGGAGCCGGAATATACCGCCAATTCGGATGCGCTCGGCGCGTTGAGGATTCTCGAGGCGATCCGCATCCTCGGTCTTGAAAAGAAGACTCGCTATTACCAGGCCTCGACTTCCGAGCTGTATGGCCTGGCGCAGGAAACGCCGCAGAAGGAGACCACACCTTTCTACCCGCGCAGCCCGTATGGGGTAGCGAAGCTTTACGCCTACTGGATAACGGTCAACTACCGGGAAGCCTACGGCATCTATGCTTGCAACGGCATCCTGTTCAACCACGAATCGCCCATTCGCGGGGAAACCTTTGTCACGCGCAAGATCACCCGTGCGTTGGCCCGCATCAAACTGGGGCTGCAGGAGTGCCTGTATCTCGGCAACTTGAATTCTCTGCGCGATTGGGGGCACGCCAAGGACTACGTCGAAATGCAGTGGCTGATGATGCAACAGGATCAGCCGGAGGATTTCGTCATCGCCAGCGGCGAGCAGCACAGCGTGCGGGAGTTTGTCGAGATGGCTGCTGCTGAACTCGGAATCCGGATTACATGGCAAGGCAGCGGGGTTGAGGAAGTCGGGGTGGATCAGTCCGGACGCCGGATCGTTGCGGTGGATCCGCGCTATTTCAGGCCTACCGAGGTGGAGAGCCTGCTGGGTGACGCGAGCAAGGCGCGGACCAAGCTCGGGTGGCAGCCGAAAATCAGCTTCCGGCAACTGGTCGAGGAAATGGTGCGCGAGGATTTGAAGGATGCGGAGCGCGATGAATTGATCAGGAAGGGCGGCTATCGTGCCTTCGATTATCACGAGTAAGGTAAATGGATAGATCGGCAAAGATCTACGTCGCCGGCCATCGCGGCCTGGTTGGCTCCGCGCTCATGCGAAGGCTTGCCGCTCGTGGACATGCCAATTTTCTCACGCGCAGCCATGCCGAGCTTGATCTTATCGACCAGCGAGCCGTCGAAGCCTTCTTCAGCGAGCACAAACCCGAGTATGTATTCCTGGCGGCGGCGAGGGTCGGCGGAATCTATGCGAACAACACCTATCCGGCCGAGTTCATCCATCAGAACCTTGCCGTGCAGGTGAACGTTATCGAGGCGGCGCATCGCCACGGGGTCAGGCGGCTGTTGTTTCTCGGGTCGAGTTGCATATATCCGCGGGAGTGTCCCCAGCCGATCAAGGAGGAGTACCTGATGACGGGTTCGCTTGAGCCGACGAACAGCCCCTATGCCGTTGCCAAAATCGCAGGCATCGAAAGCTGCCGGGCCTACAACCGCCAGTATGGCACCCGCTTTCTCGCCGTAATGCCGACCAACCTGTATGGCCCCGGCGACAACTACGATTTGCAGAACTCGCATGTGCTGCCGGCGCTGATTCGCAAGATGCATGAAGCCAAGGTGCGAGGCGATGATGAAGTTATCATATGGGGAACCGGCAATCCGCGGCGGGAGTTTCTCTATAGTGACGACATGGCGGAGGCTTGCGTTTTTCTGATGGCCCTGCCAGACGATCGTTTTGATGGCATGCTGGCGGATCCAAAAGCGCCGGCGCTGATCAATATCGGCTGTGGCGATGACGTGCGGATAGCCGACCTTGCCCGTCTGGTTGCCGATTCTGTCGGCTTTACCGGCAAACTGACCCAGGATCCCAGCAAGCCGGACGGCACGCCGCGCAAACTTCTGGACGTCGGCCGGCTCAAAGCGCTGGGCTGGTCCCCGAAAGTTTCCTTGAACGAGGGCATCGCCCTGGCTTACCGGGATTTTCTCTCGAGCCGATGGGCCACGCAGAACTAGTGGTGTGCTTCGCAATAGCTACGCATTATTCCCTCCCTTTCAAGGGGAGGGCTGGGGTGGGGATGGGTTTAGCAAAGCAAGTGTATAGACCCATCCCTCTCCCAGCCTCCCCCTTGAAGGGGGAGGAGCTTCGCAAGTTTCGCAAGGCCATATACGTTCCAAACAGAATAAAGAACTGCACTAGCCCGGGACGACGGGCTTCGGGCCGCCGCATGACGGGGGACTTACGCTATTGGGAAGCGGCCACGATGCTCTCGGAAGGGTCTCCGTGTCGTGTGGTACATCACATAGAGCTAGTGTGCTGTCCCACAAATAATTCGTATATCTGTAGGTCGCCAATCCTTTGGCGACACTTTGTCGGGAAAGGATTCCCGACCTACGATTTGTGCAGGAAACTTACGGGACAGCACACTAGGGCATGAGAACGAATAACGAAACGAGTGGCGATAGTCCGGATAGGGAATGAGGTTGAACGTCCTGCATGTTTTTCGTACCTTCCTTACCGACAGTTTCGGGGGCACGGAGCAGGTCATTGCTCAGTTGATCTGCGGCAACCGGAATGGCGACGTTCGAATCCGCGTGCTCTCCTTGTCGCGTCGGCCGGAGCCAGCGATATCGGACTTCTGCGGAGCGGAGATCGTTCGCTTCCGCGAGAGTTTCTCGATTGCCTCGAACAGCGTTTCCTGGCCCTTGCTGCGCGAATTCGGCCGCTTCGTCGCCGAGGCCGATGTCGTCCATTATCATTTTCCCTGGCCGTTCGGGGATCTGCTGCACCTGGCGTGGCGGGTGCGAAAACCAAGCGTGGTCACCTATCATTCGGACATCGTGCGTCAGAATAATCTGCTGCGGATTTATTCGCCGTTGATGCACAGGTTTCTGCGGTCGGTGGATGCGATCGTGGCGACCTCGCCCAATTATCTGGCAACGAGCCCGGTGCTGCGGCATTACACTGACAAGACGACCGTCATCCCGATCGGCCTGGATCGGGACAGCTACCCCCGGCCGCGTGCGGAGTGTGTGGCCGCCTGGCGCGAGCGCTTCGGTAACCGCTTCTTCCTTTTCGTCGGCATGCTCCGCTATTACAAGGGTTTGCACATTCTTTTGGAGGCCATGCGCGGGGTCGATCTTCCCGTGGTGATCGTCGGCGCCGGTCCGATCGAAGCGCAGTTGCGTGGGCACGCCGCGAGGCTGGGCCTGCGCAACACCCATTTTCTCGGCGCTCTGCCGGAGGAAGACAAGGTGGCGTTGCTCGAGTTGTGCGCGGCGGTGGTCTTTCCTTCCCATCTGCGGTCCGAGGCGTTCGGTATCTCGCTGCTCGAAGGCGCGATGTACGGCAAGCCGATGATTTCGTCCGAGATCGGCACCGGGACGAGTTACATCAATATTGATTCGGAAACGGGGCTGGTCGTGCCGCCGAGCGATCCCGAGGCCCTCCGCAGCGCAATGCAGTATCTTTTGGAGCACCCCGATGTTGCCGCCGAGATGGGGCGCGCCGGCGAGAGACGCTACCGGGAAAGGTTTACGGCGGAGAGAATGGCGGCGAGCCATGAGACCCTGTATCGGAAACTGCTGGAGGGGCGGGGCGCGCTGATCGCCGCGAATCCGGTTGAACGATGCCGTTAACCCCCCGGCCGGGGGTCACTTAATGCGGGATGGACATGATGCGTTTTAGGCGGGTGATGGTGGCAGGTGCTACCAGTCAGGTGGGCCGGTTTCTTTTGCCACAGTTGGTCGCGGGCGGGACTGAGGTGTATGCGCTGTCGCGGCATGGCGGGAGGGATAAGCGGGGTGAGGCGGGGCAACCTGCTGTTCGTTGGCTGTGCGCGGATCTTGCGCAATCCGGCATAGCGGAAACGTTTCCCGCGGCCGACGCGCTGGTTCATATCGCTTCGATCCGGTTTCTTCCCGCACTATTGCCTGCGGTGGCGGCAAAAGGGGTGCGGCGCGTGATCGCTTTCAGCTCGACCGGCCGCTTCGGCAAGGCGCGTTCCGCGGACCCCAAGGAAGTCGAGTTCGTCGCGCGCCTGGTGCAGGCGGAGGACGCTGTGGAAAGCCTTTGCAACCGGCACGGTATCGACTGGACGATTTTCCGGCCGACATTGATTTATGGTGCCGGCATGGATGCCAACGTGACGACCATAGCAAAGCTGATCCGCAGATTTGGGGTTTTCCCGCTGCTGGGTGAGGCCAAAGGGGGACGGCAGCCGGTGCATGCCGAGGATCTGGCGGAGGCATGTGTCTTGGCGCTGGAAACCCCTGATACTTTTGGCAAGGTGTATAACCTGAGTGGCGGCGAGATTCTGACCTATCGGCAGATGGTGGAGCGGATTTTCGCTGCGCTGGGGGAGAGGCCGCGCTTCGTGCGGGTGCCGATCGTTGCTTTCCGTCTGGCGATGGCGCTGGTTTCGCTGGTGCCGAAGTACCGTGATTTCAACGTGGAGATGGCGCGGCGGATGAACGAAGATCTGGTGTTCGATCACTCGGAGGCTGCGCGCGATTTCGGATATGCGCCGCGCTCGTTTCAGCCGTGGTTTGCCGCTGAAGGCGATTGTTGACTAGTGTCGCGACTCGGAAATTACGCTACATTCCCTCCCCTTCAAGGGGCGCGTCGCAATGAATCCCCCTTCAAGGGGAGGGCAGGGTGGGGATGGGAAATCTTTTCCGTGCCCTCGGCACATTTCTCACCTTCCCCTTCAAGGGGAAGGCTGGGATGGGGATGGGAAATCTTTTCCGTGCCCTCGGCACATTTCTCACCTTCCCCTTCAAGGGGAAGGCTGGGATGGGGATGGGATGTGAAAGGACAGACCAACAACAGCATTCTCAAGGGCAGGCTTCAACGCAGACTGCGCGATACTATGACTGATGCGGAACTGCGCTTATGGCAATGTTTGCGGCGGCGGCAAATGGACGGATTCAAATTCCGGAGACAGCATCCTTTTGGAGATTACATTCTTGATTTCGTTTGCCTGGAAGCGATGCTTGTGATCGAGGTGGACGGCGGGCACCATGGTGATCATGCGGCACGGGATATGATTCGTACGGCAACCCTGGCAAAAGCGGGTTTCAGGGTATTGAGATTCTGGAACAACGAAGTGCTGCACGACATCGAGGCGGTGAAGGAATCGATATGGGGGGCTTTGCATTCCCCACCCCCATCCCGACCTTCCCCCTGAGGGGGAAGGTGAGAAGTGTCCAAGAGGGCACGGAGAGGTTCCCCCACCCCCATCCCGACCTTCCCCCTGAGGGGGAAGGTGAGAAGTGTGCCCAAGAGGGCACGGAGAGGTTCCCCCACCCCCATCCCGACCTTCCCCCTGAGGGGGAAGGAGGGAGGATGGGGGCCTCCCGCCTTCGCGGGAGTGACGAGGCCTTTTGCATCAACCTGCTAGTTGTTTAACAACCTGGCTGTCCCTTTAACCGCACTAATCTTACGGTGTCATAAAACGTCTCCCTCCCCTTGCAAGGGAAGGGGACTTTCTCGAGATGATGACGTCGCCGGCCTCTGCCCAGTAGCTTAGCCCATGTCCCTTCCCTCTCAGGGGGAAGGATAGGATGGGGGTGGGGTAAATGGGGGCCCTGCTCAGCAGCTCACGTCTCCACCATCCCGTTGTGGCGCAGGAGGGCATCGATCCTGGGTTCGCGCCCGCGGAAGGCGACGAAGGATTCGAGCGCGGGGCGGCTGCCGCCGACGCCGAGGATCTCGTTCCAGAAGCGCTTGCCGGTCGCCGGATCGAGCACGCCGTTTTCCTCGAACAGGCTGTAGGCGTCGGCCGACAGCACTTCCGCCCATTTGTAGCTGTAGTAGCCTGCCGCATAGCCGCCGCCGAAGATATGCGAGAAGTTGTTGGGAAAGCGGTTGTAGGCGGGCGGAATGATCACCGCGACGCGCGAGCGGATTTCGTCGAGCAGTTGCAGCGCGGTTTTTGTCCCCGAGGGATCGAAGTCGTAGTGCAGGTGCAGGTCGAACAACGCGAACTCGATCTGGCGCACGGTGGCGAGCCCGCTCTGGAAGTTTTTGGCCGCCAGCATCTTGTCGAAGAGTTCCCGCGGTAGCGCCTGTCCGTTCTGGACATGACGCGTCATCGGCGCCAGCACGTCCCATTCCCAGCAGAAGTTTTCCATGAACTGGCTCGGCAGCTCGACGGCGTCCCATTCGACGCCGTTGATTCCCGATACGCCGAGGTAATCGACGCGCGTGAGCAGGTGGTGCAGGCCGTGGCCGAATTCGTGGAACAGGGTGATGACTTCGTCGTGCGTGAACAGTGCGGGCTTGCCGCCGACCGGCGCGGAGAAATTGCAGTTGAGATAGGCAACCGGCGTTTGCACGCCGCCGGCTTTGCGCCGGCGCGTGATGGCCTCGTCCATCCACGCGCCGCCGCGCTTCGAGGGCCGGGCGTAGAGGTCGAGATAGAATTGCCCGACGAGCGCGCCTTCCCCGTTGCGTATCGAGAAAAACCGCACGTCGGGATGCCATGTCGGCGCTTCGGCCGGCGTGATGGTCAGGCCGTAGAGCGTCTCGATCAGCTTGAACATGCCGGGCAGCACCGTCGTTTCCGGGAAATACTGTTTTACTTCCTGGTCGGAGAAGGCATAACGCGCAATGCGCAGCTTCTCCGAAGCGTAGGCGAGATCCCAGGCTTCGAGCTTGTCGAGGCCGAGTTCCGTGCGCGCAAATTCGCTGACTTCCTTCAGGTCACGTTCGGCATAAGGCTTGGCACGGACTGATAATTGTTCAAGAAAATCAATAACTTGCTCTGGAGACTCGGCCATTTTCGGCGCCAGCGAGTATTCGGCATAATTGTTGAAACCCAGCAATCGCGCCATTTCCTGCCGCAGTTTGACGATTTCGGCGATGAGCGGGGTGTTGTCCCATTCCTCTTTTCCGAATTCGGAGGCGCGCGTAACGTAGGCGTGATACATGAGTTCGCGCAGGCTGCGGTTGTCGGCGTACTGCAGCACCGGTAGATACGACGGCGCATGCAGCGTGAATTTCCATCCGGGCTTGCCTTCGGCCCGGGCCGCTTCGCGCGCCGCGGCGAGCACGTCTTCCGGGATGCCGGTGAGTTCTTTTTCGGCGGTCACGTAATGGGCGAACGCATTGGTCGCATCGAGCAGGTTGTCGCTGAAGCGCGACGACAATTGCGACAGGCGCTCGCGGATCGCCATGAAGCGCGCTTTCTTCTCGTCCGGCAGCTCGGCGCCGCCGAGACGGAAATCGCGCAGTTCGTTCTCGATGATCTTGCGCTGCGCGCGCGTGAGCGTTGCGAATTCGGCGCCGGCGTGCAGCGCCTTGAACTTTCTGAACAGTCCCTGGTGCTGGGACAGCTCGCTGTAGTACTGCGTGATCCTGGGCAGATTGGCGTTATAGATCTCGCGCAGTTCCGGGCTGTTCATCACGGCATTGAGATGCCCGACCTGGCCCCAGGCGCGGGCCAGCCGCTCGTTGGCGTCCTCGAACGGTTCGACGAAATCGCGCCACGTCGCCGGCACGTCGTCGGCCACCAGGCGCGCAATCAGGGCGCGGTTCTCCTGCAGCAGTTGATCGACCGCCGGCGTGACGTATTCCGGCTTGAAATCGGCGAAACGGGGCAGCCCCGAGAAATCGAGCAGAGGATTCATGGTGACAGGATTCAAAAATTCAGGATTCAGTAGGATACCGGAACGGCGGCGGAGTTCCAGCCGCGGATCAGACGCGTCGCCGTGGTAAGCGTTAACACCCAGTATCAGCACTACCTGCTTACCTCACTGAGTTATTGCGGGCACTGAGCTCTACGCAGGCGCGATTTTCCTGGAGCAGCGCGAGCTCAATTTCCATGCGATGTTCCAGCAGGATGTTGAGGACAGCCGCTCTGGAACGGTTGGGGATTTTCAGCCAGACAACTTGGGGTGGGTGGCCTTCAATCAGTGTCATGAAAATCCGAATCGCGGCTGACGATCACAAAACCGTTTTCCTTGGCGTAGCGCCATATTTCGGCGTCAGCGACAATTTCCAAGCCAAGCAGCGCAACTTGCGAGGAGCCGGGAAAAGCGATTTGAAGAAAAGGAACAATGCGTCTCGACAGGTTTTCGTCGAGCAGCAGTTTCATTACACCGCCAGGGTATAGAGGTTGTGTTCGCGGTTGGCGGCGTAAGCCAGGCAGGCGCGAATATCGGCGGCTTCCAGCTCCGGGAAATCTTCGAGGATTTCGGCCTCGCTCATGCCTTCAGCGAGCATTTCCAGCACGTCATAAACGGTAATACGCAGACCGCGAACGCACGGCCGCCCACCACGTTTTCCGGGTTCGAGAGTGATGCGTTGAGTGTCCATAAGTTACCACCTTTGCCACCGAGAATGATGGAGTAGCGCTAATATCGATCATCAATGCTCATTGCCTTCTGATTAGGGCCTGTTAACACTATCTGATATAATGCGGCCATGGAACTGACCGCAACCCAATACCAGCAGATCGAGCCTT